>CAZIWQ010000020.1:0-18908 GCA_964542355.1 uncultured Armatimonadia bacterium | reverse complement strand
CCCCGCCGCCGAGAGACCTGCCGCCGAGATACCTGCCGCCGAGATACCGGCCGCCGAGATACCGGCCGCCGAGATACCGGCCGCCGAGATACCGGAGCCGTCGGGCCCCGAGATAGCGGAGGTCGTGGAGGTAGCCGAGGACGAGGCTACCGAGGCGGCAGGGGAGGAGGCGGTCGCCGCCACAGTTGAGGCCCCCCCTGAAGAGCCCGCGGCCCAGCCGCCAGTCGCTCAACCAGCACGCGACGAGGAGCCGGGCCCGGACAGCCTCGGGGTGCTGGGCGAGGCTCTCGGCAGAATCACCGTCAGCGTCGGTGCCGGTGCCGTGCGGGCGGGCGTGTCGGCACGCGGGCGCCTGATGCTCCTGGCCGGGCACGGCGAGGGCGATACGCCGGCGGTGTTGGCGGCGTGTGAAGGCCTCATCGCCGGTGCGGAGCATCTGGCGGCGGCGGGCGAGCTGGGTCCGCTCCATCGGGTGTTTGTCGGGATGCCCGGGGGTACGATCGGTGGGACGGTCATCGGCAACGAGACGAATGCCGTGTTCGTCGCCCTCGCGCTGCCGGGGGAGGCAAACCTGGGACTGGCCGACCTGTCGCTGGACCGGCTGGAGCAGGTTGGCGTGGGGGCCGAGCTACCGCCGTGGCCCACCGCAGAGCCGCCTGAGCCGCCGCCGGCCTACCCCGACCCCGATCTCGCGGGGCGCATCGTTCCCCTGTTTGAGTGGGTTCCGGAGGCGGCCGGCATGGCGCTGGGGGTGGCGAGCGTGGGTGGGGCCCAGGTTGTCACCCTGATGCGCACGACGGCCCCACCTCCCGCTGCCGTTGCGGCGATCGCGCACCTGTTCCGGGCCGCCGAAGAGCTCGCGACTGCCATGCGCGGGGCTCCGTGCGAGTTGGTCCTGCTCAGCGCACAGGGGGGGGCAGTGGCCTGCGCCCGCGCCGACGTCGGCCGGCAACGGGTGCTCGTTGCCCTGACCCAGCCGGGGAAGTCGGCGCCCGGACCCGCCAACATCCAGCTCCGGCAGATCCTCAATGGCCTGAGCCGGTTCAGCGACGGTGGCACCGCCGGCACGACATGAACCCAGCAGGGCAGGAGGTCGAACACCGGTGCCCGACAGCGCGCCTGAGGAACTGCCCGGCGAGGCATCGCGAGACGCACAGTGCCCCCCGCACACCGCGGCAGAGGCAGCAATAGGGGCGCCCCCCCGGGGCGTGCGCCCGTGCGGATCGCCCTCGCGGGCCGAGGTCATCGGCGTGGTGCTGCTGGGGGTCAGCCTGCTTGCCATCGCCGTGAGCCTGCGGGCGGCGCAGCCCGGGGTGATCGACCTGCCGTGGTACGTCTGTCCGGCCGCGGCGGGAGGTATCTATGTCATCGCGGCGCTCCTGATGGCCGGATGGGACGCCCGCGCACTGATCGTCCTGGCCCTGCTGGCGGCGGCCCATGTCGTGGACGCCTTCGTCATAGGCTGTGCGTTCAGCTCTTCCCTGCCGGGCCGCGCCCCCGCAACACTTCCCGACGCCCTGTACGAGGGGCTGAGCGCCTACCCCCCGGCCGTCGTGCTGGAGGTGGCGTTCGTGCTCCCCCTGGTCTCCCTGCTGGCTACCCCCTGGCTGAACCGTGGCCCGACGGCGCCGGTGCCCGGCGAGGACGCCGTCCGGCGACCCGTGACCCCTGATCCGCCCGTGTTGCGGCCACTGAGCCCACAGGACGGCGCCGCCGGGGGCCCTGGCACGGTCAGTTCGGTAGCGAGCCTCGACGGCGAGGAGGGCGAGCATGGGGAGCCTGGCTGATCGCTGGCGTGGCTTCTGGCGGGGGATCCGGGCGCGGGCGAAAGCGGCCACGGCGCCGGGGAAGTTCCTGTGCGACTCGTGCAAGTATGACTACCGCGGGGCCTGCCGGCGTCCGGAGCGCCCGAACGCCACCCTGTGCGAGGACTACGAGCGCCGGGTCTAGCTACTGGCGTAGGGCCGGAGTCGTATGCCATGCGGGCGTGGCATGCAACTGGAGGGGCCGGATCCCGCAGAGCGGGGCGGTCGCAGCGTAGGTCGAGCGTCTCGCTCGACAAGACCCGCCGACCGGGACGACGCCGCTGGTTCTTGGCCAGCCCGTCGGCAACCGCACGAACTCGGCCTCTGGGCCGATGTCATCCTGAGGAGCGAATGCGGCTTCGCAGAAGCCGCAGCGACGAAGGATCACATTCCGCATACCAGCGCCTCCGGCTGATGCTGATCCTTCGCCAGAAGACCGCGCCGCGGTCTGGGCTCAGGATGACAGGACCGCCGGACGACGCGGAGAGCAGCGCCGACCGGGACGGTCGGCCTACGCGTCTGTGGTTCGTTCCTCGCCGCAGTCCCCCGTAGTCCGGCCCCTCCGAACGACGCGCGGGCGTAGCCAGAGAGGGAATCCCGGTGCTGTGTCGAATCCACTAGATCGGCCCGAGGCGCACACCCGCGCATGGGCACGGGGGGCGATTCTGCCCTACGCGAGGCAGCGGCCAACATGGCACCGCGCAATGCGCGCCGCAGATGCTTCGCCAGGCTGTGGGTGTGCGGTGCGTCCATGGGCGCCGTGTTGGTGGCCGCCAGCCACCTTGGCTACCTGGACGCACTGAACTTCGCCTGGACCGATCTGCTGTGGGCCTCGCGCAGCACGCAGACGGCCAGCGACCAGTTGCGGATTGTCATCGCTGCCGACCCAGACTGGCAGTCCCTGGGTTACTGGCCTCCCCCCAGTACGTTCCCCCCGCGTCTGCTGTGCCGCACCATTGAGACACTGTCCCAGGCGGGCGCGCGAGCGGTCGTCATCGACCTCATCGTGCCCCAGCAGGGCGCTGGCGCCGAGGAGCTGCGGCTCACCTGCCGTCGCGTGGATCGGCGGGGGACGCGGGTGGTCGCCACCGTCGGCGAGTCCGGCGCCGTCGCTGCGTCGGCCCCGCCGGTCTGCCACACCGGCCTGTCACGCACGCTGGTGTTGGGTGCAGATGGGCGCGTGCGATGGTATGAGTGGTATGCACGCACGGCCTACGGCCCGCGGTACTCCCTGGTTGGCGAGGCCGTGCGAGTGGCCTTCCCCGAACGGTTCGCGACCCTCGAAGGTCGCGCCCCGCCCTGCCTGCAGATGGTCTACTCCGGTCCGCCCGGGAGCTTCCCTCTGCTGCCGCTCGCCGATCTGCTCCGCGGGAACATCCCGCGCGAGTGGCTGGCGGGGCGAGCCATCATCCTCGGACGCGCCGATCAGACATACCCGGAGCGCTTCGCCACCCCGACCGCGCGGCGGCTCGACGATGCGCTGATGCTCGGCGCCGAGATCCACGCCAACGCGCTGGCCCAGCTCCTGCGCTGGACCCCGCTTGCCCGCGCTGGTGTGTGGCTCGACAGCCTGATGCAGCTAGTTGCCATTACCCTGGCCGCAGTGCTGTGCCTCAGGGTGGGGCCGGTCAGGGGGACCATCGTCGCCCTGGTGGTGATGCTGGCAGTCGGGACGAGCCTGGGCGTAGCGCTGCTGGACTCAGCCAGCTATGCCATGACGTTCGGGCCGGCGCTGCTCGCCGTCGGGGCCATGGGGTTGGCGTTCGAGCTGCAGGAGCGGGGCCGGCTCATTGCCCTGTTCGGTCCGTATGTCGGGCGAACACTCGCGGCGCGCATGAAGGGGACACAACGCCCGACCCTGGGCGGCGAGGTCAGACAGGTCAGCCTGCTGATCATGGACATCCACGGGTCCACCCGGGCCGCTGCCACCACGGAACCGGAGCGTCTGGCCGACCTGCTGAACGAGCTCTTCACGCGCTACGTCGCAGTCGTGTGGCAGCACGGCGGGGTCATCAGCAAGTACCTCGGCGACGGTCTGCTGGCCATCTTCGGGGCCCCGGCCGACGACCCTGAGCACGCCGCCCACGCGGTCGCGGCCGCCCGCGAGATCGCTGCCCTGGACCCGGTGCTCGCGGCGGCGTGGGAGCGCGTCACGGGCGCCCCCCTCGCCACCTACTCGCTGGTGCATTCCGGCCCCGCGCTGGTGGGCGCCATCGGCAGCCTGGAGCGGATGGAGTACACCGCCATCGGTGATACCGTCAACGTGGCCTTCCGGCTCATGGCCCGGGTCGGGCGCGAACCGGGCCAGGTGTTCGCCACGACCGAGGCACTTGCACGGGCCGGGCTCGCAGCCTCCGGAGCCCCGCTGACGTGTCCCGTCGAAGGGCATCCGGCCGGGGTCACAGTGCACGCAGTGTGCCCGCCTGGGAGCCAGCCCCCCCTCGGCTAGCAGTGCCGGGGCTGTGCCGCCCGGGAACGGCGTCGTCAGCACGATGGCATCCGTCCGCGTGATGAGGAGGCCTCCCCAATGCCACTGAAGCGACTTCCGGTGCTGGCGGCATTCCTGACGTGGAGCGCTGTGCACGCCGTCGCGGCGCCTCCGGCGCCAGATGCCGTGGCTACCCAGGTGACCGGGCAGGTGGGCCTGTCCCGACCGGGGCAGGCCGCACGGCCCGTCGCCGGCGGCACACGTCTGTTCGTGGGTGACAAGCTCCTGGTCGCTCCTGGCGCCGCCGCTACGCTCCTATACCCGAACCGCCCCGCCCAAACGCTGCGCGGCGGTGCCGCGGGGGTTCAGATCACCATCGCCCGAGCGATCCCCGAGCCGAAGCAGACCGTCCTCGGCCGCATCTGGACCCATCTGCTCCAGACACTGACGCCGCCGGAGAAGCCGCGGGTCGTGGGGGCGGCACGTCCGGGCGACGAAGGAGCCCCGCCGCTGCAACTCCTGCGCCCCGCCAACACCCGCGAGTGGGCGTCTCCCCCGGTGTTCCGGTGGTTGTCCGCGGAGAACGCGGCCTGCACCGTGGTGGTCCTCGATGCGGAGGCCAGACAGGTGTGGGCCGGCAAGCCCACCAAGACGCGGGAGTGTGCCTACGCCGCGGATGGCCCCCAACTCACGCCCGGCACCCGCTACTGGTGGAGCGTCCGTGCCTGGGCGCCGAGCGGCGTCTCGGAGTCCCCGCTGGCGTGGTTTGAGCTGGTTAGCGACACAGACCGTGAACGGGTGTTCGCCGAGCTGCGGCAGCTCGACGCGGCACTGGGCGGGGAGGCCGAGCCGGTCTCTCGCCACGTCTCCCGCGCCGTCCTGCTGGCCGCGGAGGGCCTGTATGCCGACGCAGCGGTCGAGGCCGCCGCCGCCCGGGCGCTCCGCCCCGACGACACGGCCTTCGGCGAGCTCCTGGCTCAGATCATCTCACCGGTGTCGGAGAGCGACAAGCCCGTTGAGTAGTGCTTCGCTAACAGTGATTCTGCTGGTCACCGGGACAAGCAACTCGTCGCGATGCGGCATGCCGTCCAGCCCCTTTCAGGGGCTCTACGACCAACGGCCCAACCCGAGGGCCGAAAGTCGGTAGCTGCGTGCGGGCCACAACTCACAGATTCATGCTTACCAAGGCACTGGGGGTCCGGCCGGACCCCGAGATGTGACTACCGGCTGAGCGCCCCCCAGAGCCATTCTGACGTGGCCTCGAGGCCTCAGAACGGCTTCTCGGCCGCTCTTCTGGGGTGCCGGGAGGCGTCGGGGTCGCGGGAACAAGCCGCACGGCGGTGTCCGCAGACGCCCCTCAGGCCGCAGCGAGGCACCGCGACATGACGTCGGGCATCCGGGGGGAACGAGGTTGAGGGAGGTCCCCATGAGCGCCCCAAAACGCTCGCATGCCTGGCTCACAACCGCGCAATTGCTCCTGCTGGTGTGCCTGGCCCCCTCGGGTGCACAGGAGGCGAGCCCCCCGGACACGTCCCCATGGGTGTCCGTCATCGAGGGTGGCCCCTTCGAGGCCCGCTGGGCCGCGGTGGGACGACTCAAGCAGATGGGTGCCACATGCCTCCCGGTTGCGCGACAACTGCTCAAGTCCCAGAGCCGCCAGGTCCGACTGGCGGCGGTGGAGCTGCTGGCATCGGCACCGGCCGAGGGCATCCCTGAGCTCGGCGAGGTCTTCCGCGGGGACGATCTCGTCGCCGCCCAGATCGCCTACACTGCCCTCGCCCGGGTCGCGACACCGGAGGCCTTCCGGGCGATCGCCGCCGAGCAGACGAGGTCGGTCTTCCATCGAGCGCTGGCACGCGAGGTATGGCGCGAGCCGGGTGCACGGGACGACAAGTTCGCCGCCGTCAGCGGCACACTGACCGCGGCAGGGACGTCCCCCGAAGTGCAGTGCCAGTGTCTCTATGCTCTGCGATCCCTCGACCCTGTGAAGGCCTGGCCGCTCGCCCGGGGCTATCTCGGAGCACAGGACCGTGACGTGCGGTGGGCGGCCATTGCGTGCTGTGCGGGCTCACCGGATGCCGTCACCGACCTGGAGGGGTTCCTCACCAGCACCGATGCGGCACTGCGCAGGCACGCAATCAGCTCGCTCCTCGAGGGGGGCTCCCGGACCGCCATCGAGGCCTGCGTCAAGGAGCTGACCGGGCCGGACGCGCTCCCGGAGCCTGATGCTCTGCCCCTGCTGACGGCGCTCGCCGCGGCGGGCGATATCCCGCCCTCGGTCTTGCCCCTCCTGGCCAGGCACTGGTCCTCCATCAGTGAGCGGGACATCAAGAAGAAGCTGATCGAGGCCGTGGCCAAACTGCCTGCCGAGCAGGCGGTCCCCACACTGCTCATGGTGCTGGACAAGGGCCTCGCAAAGTACCCGTACCCAGACGCCATCGCGAGCATCGAGAGGCTGGCGGCCCGGGGGCTTTGCGACGACCGGGTGCTCGCCGCGGTGGCCGACGTGGTGATCCGTCAGCGCGACTTCGCGCAGCACGACTTGCGCAAGAGCGCCTGCCTGGCAATCGCCCAGTTCGCCGGCAAGGACGAGGCGACACGACGCAAGCTTGCCTCGGCGGAACTCGCGGCAGCTCTGGGCAAATGCGCGCGGGAAGGCCACTTCGGCGAGGAGACGGCCGCCATTCAGGCTCTCACTGCGGTCGAGGGACCATCCAATGCGGCCCTGACCCGGCTGTGGGATACCCTCAACGACTGGAGATCGAGTCAGGCGCGCCCTGCGGCCTTCGATGCCGCCGTTGCCCTGCTCGCCAAAGAGCCCGAACGACTGGTCGACTTCCTGGGGTCGTGGCTCGTGCTCAGTGACCCCACCTCCGCCGACGCCCTCTACACCCGGGTCCTCGACCTCCTCGAGAAGACCGACACACCCCGCGCCGCCGCCTATCTGGCGATGTGGGAGCCAAGCAACAACCGTTCGCCCAGCGCACGAGTGTCTCACCTGGTCGTGAAGAGACGTGATGAGATCATCGCACGGCGCGGCGATCAGAAGATGGCCGAGGGCCGTCGCGAGGTCGAGCGTCTCGCCTCAGACCCCGGGGCCACGTCGTGGGAGCGAAGCCGCGAGGCTGCCGTGCGCGCAACCGCTGACCCGGTCACCTACCTGGCGCGCCCCGATCTGCTGAGTCTGGGCACTGACCTGCGTGCCGTCGACGCGGTCGGCTACTGGGTGGTGTCGAGCGCCAACGAGCAGTGGTTCGAGAAGGAGCGGGTGCGGAAGGCGGTGGCGTTCCTGGCCGCGGCCAACACGGCCCGTGCGGCAGTCTATCTCGTCTCGTGGGCCCCCCATTTCTCCCTCAAGGACATGAAGACCCAGGCCCTGCCTCAGTTGTCGCCTGCGCACGTGGCCGCGGTGCCCGGCACGATCCTGCAGATGGCCACGGACCCGGCCGCCTGCACGGTCGTGCCGGCGCGCGCCTTTGCCGTGGGCCGTCTGACCCCCGAGCAAGCGGCCCCGGTGGTCGCCATCCTGGTGGGCATCGTCGCCGACGGTTCGGCCGCGACGGCGCTGCGCTGCGCCGCGCTAGCAGCCCTGACGCGCTGCTGTGACGCGGGTCGATCCGCGCCGGACGCCGACGTGAACCGGCGCGTGGGCGAGCAGGCGTGCTCCCTGCTGGCGAACACCGCCGCCCCGGGTGAGCTGCGCTGCGAGGCCGCCAAGACGCTCGCGACATGGGCGCGCGCGCAGGCCAACTCCCTCGTGTTGGTTACCGCGCAGGAGACGCTGCTGAAGGCGGCCTTGCTCCAGCCAGTGGATGAAGCGATGGCGGAAGCGTTCCTCGGGCAGATGGGGGCCGGCTACGCAACCGAGCAGCCACAGCGGTTCGGCGCCCTGATGGCGCAGTTGCTCCGCGTCGCCACCGACGACGCGCTGCCGGTGAAGGTGCGGATCGCCGGGGTTCGTGCCTATTCACGCTGCTACAAGGGCGAGAGCAGGGGCGCACCGGCCGCGGAGGCGGAGAGGCCGCTGCTGAACCTGGCACTGGCCGCCAACACGCCCGGGCCCCTCGCCGAGGCCGCCCTGGCGGAGCTCACGCCCGCCTTCGTCCGACAGCAGGCCCCCTCGCTGGAGCGTACGGTCTTCGACACCACCACGCCCCGGGAGGTCCGGATGGCGACCCTCGAAGCAGCGCGTCGCCTGAAGCTTCCCGAGGTGAGCGGGTGGCTTGCGCGCCTGGCAGGCGACACCTCCGTGGCGGACGCGCCGCTGCGCCACGGTGTGCTGAACCTGTTGGCGGCCCAGCCGCTGGAGGGCGGGGGGGCAATCGCCCGCGGGGTGCTGGCCCGAGCCGGGGCGTCACTGGAGGAGCGGGCGACGGCCGCCGCCCTCCTGTGGGCCCAGACAGGCCAGTTCCCACAGGGGCTGGATGAAGAGACGGCGCTGTGCGTGGTTGCCGCCCGGCTGCAGCGCGCCGGGTCGGCGCTGCGCGGTCCCGGGTCGTCCCCGTCCCCTCCCACGTGGCCCCGCCCCGGGGTACAGCTCGCGGCCCCGATGTCGCGCGGCATCGACGACGCCTACGCGCTGGTCGCCGAGTGCCTGGACTCGCCATACCCCTCCGTGCGTCACCTGTGCCTGGGTCTCCTGGCCATGGGTGGATCGGGAGGCGGTGACCTGTGGCTTCCGCTGGTCACCACGCAGCAGCAGGTGCAGCCCTTCGGCGCTCCCCCCCGGGCCGGCTTTGCCAGGGGAGGCGGTGGGTGCTTTGTGCCGGGCTTCCTGATCCGCGCCGGTGCACCGCAGGCCGCCGGGACCGACAACCGCCCCTGCTACGGGTGCACCACCGAGCAGTGGAAGCAGTTCGTGGGGCTCTACGGCACCAGGATGGCCACCTCGCTCACCGAGCAGATCCGTGACCTGATCGATCAGGGCAACTGCGAGAAGGCCATCTACCTGGCCTGCAGCTTCCACCCGCAAAGCCAGGTGGGCCTGATCCCGGGTCCCGCAGTGCTGCAGCAGCTCGCCCGCCTCGAGACCTACGAGCCGCCCGGCTGTGCCACGCAGATCCTGGCAGGAGTGTGTGGCGCCCTGCTCAAGACGCCGGCCGTGTCGCAGGCGACGCCGGCGGTGGTGGCAGCGCTCAACCACATCGTCGGGTGGACCAGCTACCGCACCGCATGTGCCGCCGTCGTCACGTACGAGGCGAATGTCCCAACATCCACCGAGGCCCGGCCCGGGAGAGCCGAGTTGATCGGGGGATGGTCGATGGGCAACATGTTCCAGAACCAACGGATGGCGCCCATGCTCGCCGCACGGGTGAGGCTGCTGGAGGCCCTTCCTCTGATCGATGCGCAGGCCCACCCGATTCTGCTCGCCGAGTGCAACCTCGCCCTCTACGTGATCACGAAGGTGCTCTCTGTGCTGCCTCAGCAGGAGTTGGAGCGGCAGGCCCAGAGTGTGCAACTCAGCTACCGGCGAGACGACCCTGAGACGTTCCGCAAGGCAGCGCAGCAGACGGTGGCAGCGCTCTCCCTCCAGCGCGTTGCTCTCCAGCACCTCGACCGGTACGCCTTCATGTGCAGCTTCCTTCGCGTCGCGATGGCCCGGCCTGATCCGGGCAAGCTGCCCCAGGACAGCGGTGCCTTGCTGACGCAGGCGTACCTCAGCCACTCGCAGTATGACTATGCTGCAGCGCTACCCCTCTACCGTGCAGCCTACGCGAAGATGCCCGCCGGCGTTCACAAGGCGGTAGCGCTGCTGGGGATCGCCGCCATCGAGCGTGACTGGGAGCTGAACGTGCGTTCGGCGCTGGGCCACATTGAGGAGGCTGCGAAGCTGATCGCGGCCGGGGGGGCCGACAGCGACGTGGCCCGTGTGCGCATCGCCGAGCAGCGGGCCCTCTGCTTTGAGGTGATGAACCAGCCGACCTCCGCGCTGCGCCACTATCGGGAGGCCCTCGCCACGGCGCAACACGCACATGTCCCCGCCGAGGTGGCACGCACGGCAACGGGGCTGGCCCGGATGTGCAGCCTGACGGCGCGGAAGGTCGAAGGGCTCGCGGTACTCATGGACGCGATGGCGGCGCTGAGCGAGAGCCGGAGCATCGGTGACCTCCAGCTCCTCGCTCGGCTCTACGGCGAGATCGCCCGGGCCTCCCGCGATGTGCGGAATGCCCCGGAGGCTGAGCTGGCGGCGGCAGACGACCAGTACGACCGATTGGCCGTGGTGCTGTCCCGGGCGGCACGCACGATCCCACAGGTCGTCGCCAGCCTGTTCCCGCTGCGTCCCATCGTACCGAGCGCCGTGACCAGCGAGATGCTCAAGGCGGAGCGGAAGGCATGGAGCGGCGACTACTTCCTCCGTATCGCGCGGGGCTTCAGCGAGATGCTCGGCGACACCGCCGCCCAGACCGAGCTGATGCTCTCCGAGGCCGGGTCCCGCGCCCCCCGTTCCGTCTGCATGCCCGGAGACCAGGCTGACTGGATCGTCTTCAGGATGGCGCCGACAGTGGGAAGCATCGTGTCCGCACTTGCCGCGTCCCATGAGCAGGGGCAGCCACGATCCGCGTGGAAGGCCCATGCCGCCGTCGGTCAGTTGCTTGCCGGCGTGGTCGGCCGCGTGCGCGAGTTGCGGGCCCAGGAAGGGGCGCTCGGGAACGACGCGGACGACGCGTTCGTTGCCCTGTTGGCCCGGCAGGCCGCCCGCGACCTCGCCGATGCCGCCGAGCTGATGGAAGCCATCCGCTCGCGAATGCCCTCGTCTCAGTCCCGGGCCGCCTTCATGGGCCAGGACCGGGCGGGCATCTACTACGCCATGGCCAGAATCCAGTTGGTGCTGGGAGACGATGGCGCGGCCGTAGACTGGGCGGAGCGGGGAAAGGCCCGTGCCTTCCTGGACATGATGGCGAGCAAGGTGCCGCCGCCGCAGGACGCCGAGCACGACTCCACGCTGCGCGAACGTCAGCGCCTCCAGGACGAGATGAACCAGATCGGCCTGACGCTGGCGATGGCGGGCAGCCCCCAGGAACGCGGAGACGTGGACAGGTCGTCCGAGACGCTTGTCGCCCGGGCACGCCGCTACAGCGAGTTGCTCGAGCAGGTTGGCACGGAGAGCCCCGAGCTGGACACTGCGACGACCGCCAGGCCACTGCCCATTGCCCAGATCCAGAAGCAACTAGGCCCCGGCGACCTGATCCTGGAGTACCTGTCCTCACCCACGGGCGAGGGCTACCCACTGGCCTGGGCGGTCACCGCGGACAGCCTTCACAGCCGCCAGCTCGCACTGACCACGGGGGAGTTGGATGAGCGTGTCCGCCGCTTCCGGAGCCTGCTCGCGCGCCCGGACGGCCCGGCAACCAGCACCCTCGCTTCCGAGCTGTACCAAACGCTGGCCGCGCCCTTCGAGCAGCAACTCCGGGCCGCGAAGATCGTCTGTATCGTCCCCCATGGTGCTCTGCACAACCTGCCCTTCCACGCGCTGACCAGTGATGGACGATTCCTCATCGAGCGCGTGCCAGTCTGCTACGCCCCCTCCGCCAACGCGCTCTTGACGTGCCGGGCCCATAACCCGCACAGGAAGGCGAGCCTCACGGTCTACGCCAATCCGCAGCTTGGCGAGCGGGCGACTCCCCTGAAGTTCGCCGCCGCCGAGGCGCAGGCGATTGCTGGCGACTTCCCGGACAGCAAGCTCCTCCACGGTGCTGACGCAACCGAGAGCGCGGTGGCCGGCACGGCATCCGGGCGTGATATCGTCCACTTTGCCACCCATGGCGAGATGAACCCATGGGCACCGCTGCTCTCATGCCTGTACCTGGCCGAGGATGGGGCCAATGACGGCCGCCTCGAGGTGCACGAGGTATTCCGGCTCAAGCTGAGCGCCTCCCTCGTGACCCTGAGTGCGTGCCAGACGGCCCTCGGTGAGGTTACCGGTGGCGATGACATCACCGGCCTGGTGCGCGCCTTCATGTATGCCGGCACACCCACAGTCCTCGCCTCGCTCTGGCGGGTCGACGATCAGGCCACAGCGAGATTGATGGCCGGCTTCTACGAACGCCTGAAGACCAAGGGCAAGGCCACTGCGCTGTGCGAGACCCAGCGCGAGGCGATCGGGCAGGGCCTGCATCCGTACTACTGGGCGCCCTTTGAGGTGATCGGCGACTGGCAGTAGGGGGAGCCCCGACGAGGAGGACGACCATGGGGAGCCCGGCTGACCGCGGGCGTGGCTGGCGAGACAAGCGCCAGCGGATGGCGCGGGGTGCCCGCGCTCCCCCTGCGTGTCTGTCAGAACGCGCTCAGGAGCACGATGACAACCATGATGACCGCCAGCACGGTCTTGCAGGCCGTGCCGGCCAGGCGCCCCAGCACGGCCCCCACGCCCGCGCGGGTGGCCTCCTCCGTCGTCCGGCCCTGCTGCCGCTCGTACCAGTAGCCCCCCACAAAGCCGCCGCTCAGCCCGCCGGCCAACGGGCCGACAATGGCCCCGATGATCGGCAGGAGCGGCCCCAGGAGCGCGCCCAGCACGATCGCGCCCACCAGGCCGCCCGCCAGCGACCACATCATCCCCTTGGTCGATCCCCCGCCGCGCTTGACACCCAGCGCACCCAGTACGTTGTCGCTGACCTCGGCGAGGATCGAGATTGCCAGGAGAATGACCAGCAGCCACCACGGTAGCTTCCAGTGGTTCAGGAGGGAGTAGAGGAAGGCATCAAACACGATGAGCAGACTGCCGGGGATGCCCAGGAGGGTCAGGGCAACCCCGAGCAGGAGCACGAGCACGAACACGACCGTCCCTGCGATGCCCAGGATGGCCGAGAGCATCCGGATCAGGTCCCCCTTCGGCTGTCGAACCTGACGGTACCACGGGAGCGTAAGTGTGGCGCGAGAGCCCGGGCACGCGCCTCTCGTCGCCTCCATGGGGGTTGGCGCGGCGTCCCGCCGCGCCCGGGGCAGGCCCGAAGGGCCTCCAGGTGGAGCGGCGTCCAGCCGCGACCTTCCATGGGAAGCGAGAACACCGTCGCAACCGTGTCGCCCCGGTCGCCGTGCGCTGCGATTGGCCCTGCGTGCGTCGCCACACCCATCGCGGCTGGGAGCCGCTCCTACACGGGGGCACTGGCCACGCGGTCGCGGCACGGCTGGAAGCCGCGCCAACAGGACTTCCGCGACAGCCTCGTGTGAGCGTGGCAGCCCGCAGTCGTCTCGCGGCCGGGTCGCTAGAACATGCGGCGGGCCCCGACATAGCGGGGGGCATAGTAGGAGTCGTCCAGGTCGCTGATCTTGACGCCACTGCGGCTGTTGCTGGCGTGGATGAACTTGCCCTGCCCGACATAGAGGCCGACATGGGAGATCCCGGCCCGGTAGGTGTTCTGGAAGACAAGAATGTCACCGGGCTGGAGGTCATCGCGGCTGACTGGTCGCCCCCGCAGGTACTGCCCGTCGGTCGTGCGCGGCAGGTCGATCCCGAACTGGCGGTAGACATACGAGGTGAAGCCGGAGCAGTCAAAGGTGTCCGGGCCGGAGGTGCCCCGCACATACGCCTTGCCGAGATGGCTCATTGCCTCGCGCATGATGGCGCGCCCGCGTGACGACGCGTCGCCGGACGGGAGCTCCGACTGGGGTTCGGCCTCGCTCGCGAGGTTCTCGGCCCGGGTCTTGACGAGGTTCCCCGAGACCCAGCCCTGGGTCCCATCGCTCATCGCGACCTTGTACCAACCCGCGCGCGCGCCCGTGATGACCAGCTCAGTGCCCAGTCCCGCGCGCGTGGCCACGGGGCTGGTGGTATCGGGGTTGGTGCGGACATTGACCGTCGGGCGGTTGACCCACCCGGCCTTGACCTCCTGCTTCTCCCCGTTGATGACCTTGGTGGCCTCCGGTTGGCCGGGCGGCTGGAAGTCGAGGACCCACCCCGCGGCCCAGCCGGTAGTTCCCGCATCGGTCCGAAGCTTGCACCATTGCCCCTCGGTGTCAACCACCTGCACCGGGGTGCGGCTGGCAAGCTGGAACTTGACGGCCGTGTCCACTCCCGGGCCGTAGCGCACGTTGGTCTGATCCTCGGCGATCCAGGCGCGGAACGCCTGCGACTTGTCTCCCTGCGTGCGCTGCACGGTGGCGGCGACGGCGGGCGCCGCCGGAGCCTGGGCCACTGTCGTGTTGGCGCCGTGGCGCCTCACGTACCAGCCGGCCATCCAGCCGGTCGCCCCCTCCTCGGTCTGCACCTTGCACCAACCGCTCTTCTCTCCCAGGACCCACAGGGTCGCGCCCTCGCGCACGTTCGCGAGCCGGTCGCTCCCCGTCCCCGGTCCCTCGCGGAGGTTGGCGACGTTGGCGACACAGTAGGCCTTGTCACGCCCGTTGCTGCCGCCGTCGGCGGCCAGCTCGCGGCCCTTCGCCACATCGCTCTCCAGGAGCTCAGCGAGGATCCAGCCGGTGCACGCGGCACCCTTGCAGCGGGCCCAGTCATCGCGCCGCTCGAGGACGTGGATCTTGGCGCCCCGGGTGAACTGCCCAACGCGTGAGTAACCGGTCGAGGGGCCACTGCGGACGTTCGCGATGTTGGCGTTGACCCATGCCGGCCGGTGCTTCTCTTCGCGTGGGGCCGTGGCGAACTCGCGGGCCTTGTGGGCGTTCCCCTCGAGCAGATCGGCGCGTACCCAGCCGTACTCACCGCTAGCCGCGGCCTTGATCTTCCGCCAACTCCCGTCGCGGGCGACGACGTAGACCTTCTCGCCACGCTTGAGCTGGCCGACGACTCCGGCGCCGAGATCCGGCTCCCGGCGCATGTTCACGACGACGGGCTCAATCCACGCGGGTGTGGCCGCCGTCCTGTGCACCTGGCCCGCGCTGTTGCCGGAACGGCCGGAGGAGAGCTTGAGGTACTCCTCGCGCACCCAGGCGCGCTTGCCGCCCGGGAGGACGGCCTTGCACCAGTGGTCCGCGCGGACGTCGAGGACAGTCACCTTCTCGCCCCGCGTTAACGTGGCGACACGATCACTCGAGGTGCTAGGCTGCGACCGGGCGTTCAGGCTCTCGGTCGTGACCCACCCCGCCTTCCCCCCGGCCCAGGCCGGGAGGATCGACAGGGCTAACATCATCATGGTTAGGAGTTGCTTGCCACTCTTCACGTGCCGCATCCCTCGCTACTTGTGTGGTGGTGGACCGGAATTATAGAGGGGTCCTCGCAGCCGAGTCAAATCCTGCAGTCTTCCGAATGAGGCTTTTGAATGGATACAGAACTCGATATTGTCACATGGAGTTCGCGCCCGGGCTCAGTGCTTGTGGTGCCGCCTGTGGCCTCGTCGGCCGTGACCGCGGCGGTGGCCCCCCCGGGGCCGACCCGGGCTGACCGTCAGACGGAGACCGTCATAGGCGAGCTCGGCGTGCCTGCCATCGGCCCCCAGCGAACTGTGGTCGTGGATCGGGACGAAGTGCTGGCTGAGGTGAGTGGCGTAGACCGGCTGGTATTGGCTGAGGCGCCCGGCGCGCCGCAGGGCACGGCCCAGGCGGGAGCACTCGTGCCAGTTGAGGTGGTGGGTCAGACAGTCGGGATGCCCCTCGGGCCCGAGCGGGCCGAAGGTGGCCTCGATGATGGCGAGCGTCACGTGCACCGGCTCGATGAGCCGCCACCACTCGTCCCCCGGCCAGGCGGTGTCCGTCGCATACAGGATCGTGGTGTCGGCGCGCTCCACCACATAGTTGAGGGACGCCTGATTGGCCCAGTCATGCGTCGCCGGCAGCGCCAGCACCCGGCCACCGCAGACGTCGAACCAGTCGCCGGCCGCCACCTCATGCATCGCCACCACCAGCCCCGCCCGGGCAATGACGGCTGCGGTGGCCGCGTTGCCGTAGATGGCGAGCGGCTCCGCCCCGCGGTGTGCCGCGACCAGCGCCGCCAGCGCGCCAGGGTCGAGATGATCCCCATGGGCGTGGGTCACGAGCACCGCAGCGAGCCGCGAGGGGTCGACGTCAAGCTCGGCCAGCCGCCACGCAACCGTGGGGCCGCAGTCGATGAGCAGGTCGCCACCCACCAGCAGGCTGGCGTGGGTGCGGACATTGCGCCCGCCCAGTGTGCGGGCCTCGCGGCAGTTGGGGCACGGGCATTGCAGCGCGGCCTGGTAGTCCGCGGCCCCGGTGCCCACAAACAGAAGCTCCATGCCATTCACTCCACGGTCAGGTTGGTGCCCGCGCGCTTTGACACTCGCGGGTCAGGGTGCTACCATGCCGGTCGCGCGGCTCGCGGAGCCCCGGGGCCCCGGCCGCACAGCGCACGCCCATCCGGGTCCCCCCCGGCAAGGAGCCCTCACGTGTACCCGTTTGAGACCCATTCGCATACGCGCGAGCATTCCGCCTGCTCCGCCGTCAGCGCCGAGGAGCTCATCACCCGTGCCGCCGAGCTCGGCCTCGCCGGCCTGGTGGTGACCGATCATCACTTCCAGAACCCGGCGGCCGAGCTGCGGGCCATCGCCGACCGCGTCGGCGCGCACGACCTCGTCGTCCTGAGCGCCTATGAGGTCACCACCGTCGACCCGGCGACCGGGATGCACGCCGGCGACCTCCTCGTGTTCGGGACCCCGGACGACACGGCCATGGAGATCTGGACCCCCTATCCCGAGGCGTGCGCTCGTGCGCGCCAGTTGCAGGCCCTCATCATCTCCGCCCACCCCTTCCGCGAGGGCATGGGTGCCGGTAACCGCGTGTTCCAGATGGATATCGATGGGATGGAGATCCTCAACCAGAACCACGCGCAACCTCAGGTTGAGCGGGCCCGCGAAGCCGTCCGGCGCACCGGCCTGATCGGGACGGCCGGCAGCGACGCCCACCGTGCCGACCAGCTCGCGCAGTTTGTCACCGTCTTCCAGAACCCGGTTCGCACCATGGATGACTTCATCAATGAGCTCCGATCGCGCCAGTTCACACTCAAATCCAACCGCCCCGACATCCGGTGGCGGGGGAGGCCCTGACGATGACCCAGAGCCCCGTCCAGCCCGCAGCGATGGCCCAGCCGACCGGCGCCTACTCCCTCGCTGTCGAGGTCACCTGCAACCGCTTCGCGTTCATCTCGGGCCAGGTGGCACTGGATGCCCGTGGCGAGCTCGTCGGGCCCGGTGATGTCGCGGCGCAGAGCCGGCAGGTGTTCGAGAACCTCAGCGCCATCCTCGAGACCGCCGGGGGCGGCTTCGCGAACCTCGTCAAGCTGACCGTGTTCCTCACCGACCCCGCGCATTTCCCCGCCTTCGCCCAGGTCCGCAAGGAGTACCTGTCCGCGCCCTACCCGGCGGCCAGCACCGTCGTCGTACAGGCGCTGGTCGATCCGGCGTGGCTGATCGAGGTCGAAGCCGTCGCCGCGTTCTAGCCCTCCCACCACTTCCTACGACTCTCACTACCAACGGCTTGGGGCTCCGCCCCAAACCCCGCTAGGCCCGATGCTCAGGCCTCGCGCGACCGCGTGTCACAGGCCGCCGTTGCCGTCAGCTATCTGCTTTCGCGCTATCCGCTATCAGCTCTCCGTACCGTTCACCACATGCTTGTAGATGCGCCTGTGCGGGGCGCTGAAGGCCAGCTCGGCGAGGGCCTCGCGGGTGAACCAGCCCGCTGCCGCGTAGCCGCGTGACCGCAGCCGCCCCCCGCGCGCCTCGCACTCGTACACTTCCAGCGTGACCGTCTGGTTCATGACACTGTGCCGCAGGCTCAGCACGGGGGTGCCTACGGCCACGCACAGCCCGAGATGGTCGGCGATGTGGGCCGCCAGCGCCGCCACCGGCTCCCCCCCTCCCGTCTCCGCCTGCGGGAACTCCCACAGCCCACCCCAGACACCGGCCTCCGGTCGCCGCGCGACAAGCAAGCGCGCTCCCCGGCGGACGATGCCTGCCACCGTGCGTCGGGCGACGAGGGGCGGTCGTGGCGGCAATTGGGGCAGCTCCTCCTGTCGGCCTGTGGCCCGCGCCCGGCAGAAGCCGGCCAGCGGGCATTCGCCGCAGTCCGGTGTCGTCGGGCGGCAGAGCACTGCTCCGAGCTCCATCAAGGCCTGATTGAGGGCCCCCGGCCTGTCGCCCGCGATCAGCACTTGCGCGGCCTCGCGGATCTCCGCACGGGCCGGCATCCGTCCCGGATCGCCCTCGATCGCGCAGACCCGCGACAGGACCCGCACCACATTGCCGTCGACGGCGGGCACGGGCTGGTCGAAGGCGATGCTGAGGATGGCGCCGGCAGTATACTCGCCGATGCCGGGAAGCGCGCGCACGGCCCGGAGGTCATCGGGGAAGTTGCCGCCATGGGCGGTGACGATCTCGCGGGCCGCGGCGTGGAGATTGCGGGCCCGCGAGTAGTACCCCAGGCCCGCCCACTGCGCGAGAACGGCCTCGCGGGGCGCCGCGGCGAGCGCGGCCAACGTGGGAAAGCGCGTCATGAACCCCCGGTAGTAGGGCTCCACAGTGCTCACCCGGGTCTGCTGCAGCATGATCTCCGCGATCCAGATGGCATAGGGATCGGTCGTGGCACGCCAGGCGAGGGGGCGGCGGACCCGGTCGAACCAACCGATGAGCGCCGCGCGCAGGGCGCGGCGCTCATCGGTCAGGAGCCGGCATGGAGGACACGGGGCAATGGGTGGGTCTCGTCGCTTCATGGGATCCTTCGGCCGGACCCCTGGCAGAGCGGCCGAAAAGTCGTTCTGAGGCCGCGCCGCTACGCTC
>CAZIWQ010000019.1:0-19111 GCA_964542355.1 uncultured Armatimonadia bacterium | reverse complement strand
CGGGGCCGGCAGCCTGAACCTGGCGACAAGCTGGGACGAGGAGCTCCGGTCGATGATCGGGCTCACCGGATTGCCGCGCGGGGTCAAACACATGATCGACGGCGCGCCGCCATTCCGGGGCGGGCCGCGACTTGACACCGTGTTTGCCGAATACTCGCTGCTGCGCGTCGGCTATGATCGGCCGACGGATACTGCCTTCTTGCAGGCCACCTTCGTCTGGTGAAGGCATCGCCAGGGGGCGAACCGACATGCTCATCCGTCTCTTCCAGCCGGCGGACCGCGATGCCGTGTGCGACATCGCCGTTCGGGTGTTCGCGCCGGTCTCGATCGATGCCGCGATTGAGCGCCAGTTCGGGCTGCTCAACGCGACGTCGTGGGAGGACCGCAAGCGGCGCGACATCGGTGCCGATCTGGACGCGAACCCGGGCGGGTGCTTCGTGGCCGAGATCGCGGGCAAGGTGGTTGGCTTCATCACGACCTTCGTCGACCGCCAGACGCTGGTCGGGCGGGTCCCCAACCTCGGTGTCGACCACGGCTACCAGGGCCAACAGATCGGCAAGCGGCTGCTGTCGCGCGCGCTTGACTACTTCGCCGCCGAGGGCCTACAGTACACCCAGATTGAGACCACAACCGTCAATGAGCGTGGCATGCGATTCTACCCGGGCGTCGGCTACCAGGAGGTCGCGCGGAAGATCTACTACTTCATGCCCCTGGCCGACCGGAAGGACAGTTGATCCAGTGAGACCCACGCACAGCGATACGCGCCGTCTGACACGAGGCACCAGCCCCGCGGCGGGCCCGTCATGCGCCACCCGCTGGCTGGTCGTCCTGGCACTTTGTGCCGCAACGGGCATCGGCCGCGCGGCGGACGAGGTGGCCTGGCATACCCGGGTCGAGGACGCCCGTGCCGCCGCCGCCAAGTCGGGCAAGGCCGTGTACTTGTACATCTTCACCCCGGCCCAGAATGCGTGCAAGCGCATGCGCAGCGAGACCCTCACGAGCCCCCTCGTAGCGCCGCTGCTGGGACGCTTCGAGTGCTGCGCCATCGACGCCTCGCTCGCGGCCAACGCCGCCCTCGTCGACAAGTACGCCTGGGGGGTCTCGACGGACGCTGAGAACAAGGTGCGCTTTGGGTCGATGCCGGCGAACCTGTTCACCGATGCCGCCGGGGAGGAGCACTACATCCGCTGGGGGTTCATCCCGGCGCGGGCCTTCGTGACGATCCTCGAACAGGTGGCCGGTCTTGCCCGCCTCAAGGCAACGCTGGCCAAGGACCCGACCGACGCGCGGGCCCATGCGGGGCTCGGACACCTGATGGTCGAGTTGGAGCTGTTTGTCAAGGGGAAGGAGCACCTGGCGCAGGCGCTGAAGAACGATCCGGGCAACAAGCTCGGGGCGTTTGCGGATGCCACGCTCGACCTGATCATCCTCGCGATCCCCGATGACCCGGCGAAGGGCTACACGGCACTGACGAGGTTTGTCGCGGACTACCCCAAGTCCGGTCGCGGCCTGGAGGCGCGTTACTTCCAGGCGGTGGCGCTCTCGGCGCAAGGCACGCCGGCGGCTTACGGTCAGGCGCTGAAGCTGCTCGAGCCGTTCCGGACCGGCGACAAGACGCGCCCGGAGTTCAGCAGCCCGTGGACGCTGCCGGCGCTCGAGCTGCAGCGGCAGTTGCGGGCCGAGCTGGCGAAGCGGTAACGATCAGGCCGAGGACTGCTGTCGACGTGGAGCCCTCGCTGCAGGGGTCGGTCGGCGCTCCACAGTTCCCAGCCATCGCGGTGACGACGGCCGGTAGCCAGAGCCCCGGCCGTCTCGGCCGGGGCTCTGTGCTGCGAGGATGGTGAGTGACCTGCGGGACCCTCAGCGCGCGAGGTCGCGGCCCCAGAATGCTCTCGCAGTTGCTCCGCTAGAAGATCGCAAGCGACATGGCGGTCGAATCTGTGTCCCCCTGACTGTCGCGAACCTGAAGGCGCGCGACGAACGTCCCGGCAACCGGGTACAGGTGACTGGCGGTCTTGTCAGTAGACCATGCGGTGTCGTACAGGCCGTCGTCCTCCCAATCCCAGCGCACCTCCAGCGAGCCCGCCGGATCCTCCGCGTCCGTGCAGCCCGAGCCGTCAAACTCAATCGGGATGTCTGTGTTGCTCTCCTCCGTGGAGACGGTCAAGCGGGCTACAGGTCTAGTATTGACGAGGCCCACTGTCCGAGTCTCGGTGTCGGTAAGCCCCCCGCGGTCCCTGACCTCCAGCGTGACGCGGTGGTCGCCGGTGGCGACGAACTGGTGGGTGACGATGTGCTCGAGGGACCAAGCGGTGTCGTAGACACCATCGCTGTCCCAATCCCATCGTGTCATCAGTGCGCTTGAGGGGTCCTCATCGTCCGAGCTCTCGCCCGCGTCGAACGTGAAGACGGTGCTGAGCACGCCGCTCGACGGGGTGACGGCGAAATGGGCCGTGGGCGTGGTGTTCAGCGCGCTGACAGTGATGCTGATCGTTGCCGTGCCCGTCAGTTGCATCGTGTTGCGGACCTCGAGGCGTACCACCCACGTCCCGGGCGTGAGGAACCGGTGGACGGCGGTCTTGGTGACTGTCCACCCGGTGTCATAGCTGCCATCGTACTCCCAGTCCCAGCGGACCATCAGCGCCGTCGTGGGGTCGATGGCATCGTACGACCCTGATGCGTCGAAATGGAAGGCCGTGGAGACGTCGCCTGAAGCTGGGCCAACGGCGATGACCGCAGTGGGGGAGAAGATCCCGGGTTGCTGGTCCGTTGCCACCGTGACCGACTGCACGTGGGTTGCCGTCTGGCCCGCGCTATCCCTGACGTGCAGCTTGATCGTTTTGGGGCCGCCACTGGCGTACTGATGCGTGGCTGTCTTGGAGGTGGACCACTGGGTCGAGGCGCCATCGCCCCACTCCCACCGGACCTCCAGGTCTGCCACCGGCGTGCGATCATCGGAACAGCCGGAGGCATCGAACCGGAACACCGTAGCGATCGTGCCGGTGATCGGTACGACGGTGGCGTCCGCTGTCGGCGGCTGATCGACGTCTACCGGCCGCGGGATGTCGGGTTCCGAGCGAAAGCAACCGACCAAGCAGCAGACACTTGCGGCGATCACCCCCAGGCGCCGCAGTCCGTGGGCCCTGTTGTCCGATACCATCCCAAGTTCCTCCTTCAGAGGGCTGATTGGGTGCAGGCGAAGTGCTCATCCTCCGGGGTACGCCGACCACTTCTGCCCCTCATCCGAGCAACGTCCTGCACCGCCAGTTCAGTGGGCGGAGATGAGCTGGCAGTTGCCGGGGTCATGCCTCCTGTTGTGGTATGGACCGTGATCCACTCCGCTGGCCGGTGACGGTCGTCCTGGTGCCCTCATCGCCCGCCCGGCCCCAACACCTCCACGACACCCAGGTAGGTCGTCGCAGTTAGCACCGACACGACCAGGGTGGCCACGACGCCCTGGGCGAGCGTATGCCGGCCGCGGTACAACCGCGCCCAGAACACCAGGGGCATGGCAAACAAGCCGGTGAGGAACCAGGGGGAGAACAGCAGGGCGAAGGCGACAATGGCCGCGGCCGTCGTCGCCGCGTGGAAGCTGACCTTCCACCGCATCGAGATCAGTGTCAGGGCAACGCCGTTGACGACGAACGCGGCCCCCAGGCCGAGCAGTGGGGGGGGGGCCCCCGCGACCCGCAGCGTCGCCACGCCGACGGCGGCGCTGAGGAGGGTTGCCGTCAGGGGGAGCGTGCGCTGCGACCGGACGGCCACATGCATGTCCGTGACACGCCCCGTCCGCCACAGCACATAGACGGCGCCGAACGGCAGGACGGCCCCGAACACCCCGGCAATGGCGACCCACAGGAGGAGTTGCCCGAGCGTGGGCCGCATGGCGCTGACCACAACCAGGGCGGTGACCCCGGTAACCAGGAACGGGCTGGTGACCGCGGACACCAGGAAGGCCGCGCGGTCGGCCGGGCGGGGGCGGCGGGCTGCGGGAGCTTGCTCGTTCATTGTGATCGCGGCATACCTCCGTGCCGAGCGACGGTCACGACGCCTCGAGGAGCTCCAGCTTCACGTCATCGACCCGGAGAGCGGCGGTGATCGTCTTGTCGAAGGCGCCCTTCTCCACGGCGATGTCCAGCGATTCCCCCTCGGGGGGTAGCTCGGCAATGGCCACCAGTTGCTGCCAGGTCCCCATCTGCTTCAGATCATACGGGCCGCTGGAGTAGTTGTCGATCCACTTGCCACCGGCGCCGTTGACGGCAAGCTTGAAGTATGGTGCGTGCTGCGCGGGGGTCATGCTCTCGACCAGCATCCACGCCGACAGGCGGTACTTGCCGACCGGGACGGCGGGCGCCGGGACGCGGGTCGTGGCGTAGTTCCAGCCCTGCTTGTTCGTGCCGGTGACCAACAGACACGCCTCGCCGGAATGAGCGTTGGCGCGGTCGAGGGTGGCGCTCATGCCGCTGACCCCGGTCCACGGTCGGGCGGCGCCCTCGAAGCCTTCCTCGTAGACGGTCCCGCCCGCGGCCGGGCCCGCCACCGCCGCGATCGGGCACACGTCGTAGCGCCCCCGCGCATCGCGTCCCGCGATGCCCAGACGGATCGGTCGGCCGGTCTCAGGGTCCACCATCGCCACCTGCAACCGGTAGCGGCCGACCGCCAGCGTCGCCGGCACGCGCAGCACGGCGGCGACCGACTGCTCCTCCCCGGGCCACCACTGCGTCGTGGGGACGCCCGGGAACACCGTGCTTGTGGCCACGGTGGCGCCCGTCGCGTCCACCAGCGACCACTCGGTCGCCAGACTCTGATAGCAGGGGGCGACACCGGCGTTGCGCCACGTGCTGCTCACAGCGATGCGCGCCGGGTGGGTGCCATCAACGTGGAACTGGGGCAGCGTCGCGACCTCGGTGACAACGAAGCGATAGCCAACTCGACGGCCCGCCGCCACCACCATCGCGCGGACTTCGGGTGTCAGCTTGTAGTAGTCTCCCAGGTTCGTGTTGAGGTAGCTGATCGGTGCCTCGAGACCTTTCTCAAACGTCTTGCCGACATCCCACCCTCGTTGGCGCATCTCCTCGACGCCGCTGTGGAACTCGAAGTTGCACATCACGCCCCGGCGGGAGTAGGGCTTGTAGAGCCAGTCGCCGACATTGTAGCTGGCGCCGTCGGGGTTCAGCCCGTCCTGGCGGAAGTGCATGCCCCGCAGGGCGGCGTAGTCATTGATCGTCAGGTCGCCGCGTCCGCCGACATTGAGGAAGACGCGGGTGTGGGGGAAGGCCGCCGCGAAGGCATCGATCACCCGGCGGTATGCGCGCACCCAGCCGGTATGGGTGAAGCCGGTTTCCTCGCGCTGTTGTGATGACCAGCGGGCGAGGTGCATCTCCCCCCACTCGCCGATGCTGCCGATGTCGACGAACTCCAGCCCCTCGCGGCCATCGAGGTACTCGCCAAGCTTGCGGATGAACTCGCACTGCACGTCCAGGTAACGGTCGTCCCAGAACACGGGATCCGTCTGCACCTGTCCGCGCAGAGCCCGGTGCTTCACCCCGGGCACTCCGCGGTCGAACACCCACTGCGGGGTGACATACTCGGCCGCCGAGTGCATGTTCTCGCACATGACCCGGAACGCGACCCGTTTGCCATGCTGCTTGACCCACACATCGAACATGGGGCCGAAGTAATCGTCGAACTTGTAGACCCCCGGCTCGGGATTCAGTGGTGCCCAGTCGACCCGATAGTAGGCGATATCGCTGACCTGCATGAACCAATCGTCGGCTTTGGCCGTCAGGGGCGGGTACTGCAGATACAGGCCCATGCCGGGGTTGAACAAGACCTCGTCCGTGAGGGGAGGGACAAGCCGCACCCGTGGCGCGTGAGCGGTCGGTGCTGACCCGGTCTCGGCCGCGGCAACAGCGACGAGGGCGAGCACAAGCGGCACGGCAAACAGGACGCGCGCCATCGCTGGCACCTCCGTGGCGGGTGTGGGAATGCGGGGTGTTCCTTCGCCCGGCGGGTAGCGCGCACCTGCCGGGCGGCCGCGTCGGCGCGGCAGGGGCCGCCGGGTGCCGTGGCGAAATCCTCCACTCACGATCTCGGGTGTGAGGTGAAGCGAATGGACCTGTACTTCCTGCGGCATGGCGCTGCCGTCGCCAACGGAGAACGGCCGTTGTCCGAGGAGGGTGCGCGGCAGGTCAAGCGGATTGCGCGATGGATCAAGCGCTCCGAGCTCGGGTTGGGCACCGTGTTCACAAGCCCGCTCGTGCGCGCGCGCGAGACCGCGGACATCGTCGGGGCCGAGCTGGGGCTGGAGCCTGTCGTCACCGACCTGCTCGACAGTGGTTCCACGTTGCGGAGGGTCGCGGAGCTGCTCGCTGCGAACCCACCTGACGCCGGTGTGCTGTTGGTGGGGCACGAGCCGGACTTTGGCACGATCATCAGTCAGCTCATCGGCGGCGGGAGCATCGAGATGAAGAAGGCGGGCCTGGCGCGGCTGGAGTGCGAGCGGATCGAGGCGGGGTCCGCCTGCCTCCGCTGGCTCCTGCCACCCCGGCTCATGGAACGCTAACCCCGGGACGCGTAGATCGCCCGCACACGCTCCCACGCCAGCTTGTGGCGCCGGTCGTAGCTGACCACGCCCTTGAGGTTGATCCCGTGCCAGTGGAGGTTGATCGGCTTCGAGGGATCGCGATAGTCGTTGTAGGAGAAGGGGAAGGTACCGCACACCGCGGGGCATTGTGCGGCAATCTCCAGTTGGCGCGCGATCAGCGCCGCCTGGTAGTCCTCCGACCACAGTTCCCCGGCAGCGCTCAGGAACCCGGGCTCGGCGTCCGCGCCGAACTCCGACAGCAGCAGTGGTTTCCCCAGCGCCGCTTTCTCCGCCAGGCACGCCTCCAATTGCGGCACCTGCAGCGGGAAGTCCGGGCGCCGCTCCGACGCATGCGTGCCATCCTGGGAGATGCGGTCATACCAGCCCCAGTACTGGTTCAGGCTGATCAGGTCCACCAGGTCGGCGACGCACCCGACGTGGCCGTAGAGTGCCGCATAGCTGATCAAGCGCCGGTCGTCCAGGGCCCGCACCTGCTCAACACACCGGCGGAAGAACGCGACCGACTCGGGGTGGTCGGTGTTGCACTCGTTGCCCACACTCCAGATGACGATGCTGGGGTGGTTGTGGGCCTGCAGCACCATCTCGCGGACCATCTGCCGGGCGAGGGCCTCCACGCTGCCATCGGCGAAGACGGTGTCGCACTGGTCTGTTGAGGGGTGGACGCAGTAGATCGGTACCTCGAGCCACAGCATCATGCCGCGGCGGTCGCATTCATCGAGGAACGCCTCAGGCAGGGGGAAGTGGCTGCGCAGGCAGTTGACGCCGAGGGCCTGCAGGCCGTCGAGATCGGCGGCCGCCACCGCGGCGTCGTAGGTCACGCCACAGGCCGGGTGGTCGTACAGATAGCACATCCCACGCAGATGGATCGGCTCGCCGTTGAGCAGCAGGCGGTGCCCGACCGCCTGCAGCCGGCGCACGCCGAAGTGACACTCGCGGCGGTCCAGCACGTGCGCACCCTCCTGCAGCGTGACATGGAGGGTGTACAGCGCCGGCGCTTGCGGGGTCCATCCCTCGGCGTGAGGCAACGTGAACTCGACTTGCCATGGCCCGCCGGTAGCTTCGTGCGTCCACACGATCGCGCCGTGCGGGTCGCGGATCGTGGCCTGCACCATCAGGTCGGGTCGGGACGCCGCGACGCGGAGCCTACCGCTCGCGCCCTGCCCCGCAGGCTCCGCGGCCACCCGGACGGCTTGCAGTTGCGCGCGGCTCGTCACCTGCAGCGACACGTCGCGGTGGATGCCTCCGTAGTTGTACCAGCCCAGCACCGCCGGCAGGCGCATCCGCAGGTGGCGGTTGTCCACCCGCACCGCGAGGCGGTTGGGGCCCGCCTGCAGCGCGCTCGTGGCGTCGACGGTGAAGGCCGTATACCCGCCCTCATGCTGCGCGAGGTGGTGGCCATTGAGGTAGACGTCCGCGAGGTAGTTGACGGCGCCGAAGTGCAGCGTGGCGACCGGCGCGGGCGGGAGCGCGGCCACCGCGAACTCGCGCACGAACCACGCCACGCCCTCATACAGCTCGTAGCGCTCGGCATAGCGGTTCCAGCATCCCGGCACCGGCACGCGGTCCCAGTGGCGCAGGCTCGTCGCCCGCGAGTAGTCAGCGCCCCGGTGGTACTCGGGGTCCTGGTCAACCGCGAAGGCCCACGAGCCGTTCAGGGTGAGGGTCAGCATCGGGTGACAATCGCGCCCGCGGCGGGGCTACTGCAGAGCCTCGGCGATGCGGCGGACGCCCTCCGTGATCTGCTCCACGCTGCAGGCGAAGCTGATGCGGAAGCAGCCCTCCGCCCCGGACGCGCTCCCGTGCACGGTGCTCACCAGCGCCTGCTGCAACAGGTACATGGCGAAGTCGCGGGAGTTTGTCAGCGCCGTGCCGTGGAGCGTGCGTCCGAGGTGCTCGCGGATGTCGGGGAAGACGTAGAAGGCGCCGCCGGGGTTGGGGCAGCGAATGCCCGGGATCGCGTTGAGAGCCGGCACAATGATGTCCCGGCGCTGCTGGAATGCGAGCCGCATCGTCTCGACGGAGTCCTGGGGGCCGGTGAGCGCCGCGACGGCCGCCGCCTGGGAGACCGAGCACGGGTTGGAGGTCTCCTGGCTCTGGATGTTGCCGGCCTGCCGGGCGAACTGCGGCGGGGCGATCATCCAGCCAATGCGCCATCCTGTCATCGCGTACGTCTTGGCCACACCGTCAGCGATGATGGTGCGGGCCTTGAGGTCATCGTCGAGCTGGGCGCTGCTCACGTGCGTGCGGCCGTCGAAGAGGATGTGCTTGTAAATCTCGTCGGAGATGATCATCAGGCCGTTGGACTGGGCAATGGCACTGAGGCCCGCGATCGTCTCGCGGGTATAGACGCCCCCGGTGGGGTTGGAGGGGCTGTTGATCAAGACTGCGACCGTTCGGCGGCCGATGGCGGCCCGGACCTTGTCGAGGTCCGGCTGGAAGTCGGCATCGCCGAACGTCTCGATGATGACAGGGACGCCGCCGGCCATCTTGACCTGCTCGGGATAGCTGACCCAGTAGGGCGCGAAGATGAGCACTTCGTCCCCCGGATTGAGCAGGGTGCGCCAGATGTTCATGAGCGCATGCTTGCCGCCATTGCTGACGACAACCTGGTCAGGCTCATAGCTCAGGCCGAGATCACGCTCGGCGGCGGCGACGATCGCCTGCTTGAGCTCGGGTGTGCCGGACGGGGGCGTGTAGCGGGTCATCCCATCAGTGATGGCACGCCGGCCGGCCTCGCAGATGTTCGCGGGGGTGGGGAAGTCCGGCTCGCCAACGGCGAACGACAGCACATCCTTGCCCTGCTTGCGCATCGACTTGGCCAGACCGTCCATTGCCATCGTGGGTGACGCTTCGAGCGAGCAGGCGAAGTCAGAGATGATCCGACGAGCTTCCATCGTGGCCTCCGTTAGGCGTCGTGGTCTCGGCTGGCCCACGCCGGGCGGCTGCGGGCCGGCAGGCGAGCGGGTATCACGCGTGCGAGCGTCAGTTGGGGTAGCAGCCAGTTGAGCCGATCGAGCTCGCGTCGCGCCTCCTCGTGGGACGGATCGAGGCGCAACGCGAGGCGCAAGAGCTTCGCCGCGCGCCCGTGGCGACCATCCCGCGCATAGGCGGCGCCCAGATGGTAACACACATCCGGCTCCGGCCGGCCGGTGTGGAGGCGGGCCGCGCGCTCCAGGTAGAACACCGCCCGGTGGCTATCCCCCAGACGATAGTACAGCCACCCGAGGCTGTCAATGCAGTTGGGGTCCAGCGGCAGGATGTTCGTGGCCGTCCGGAGCATCTCCCGGGCCTGGTCGAGCTGCACGCCGGCGTCGGCGAGCACGTAGCCGACATTGTTGAGCTGCATGGCGTACTGGCGGTCATCGAGCCGGCCGAGGGCATGCAGCTCGCCCGCCAGGCGCGACGCGCGAAGCACCAGTTGAGCGCCGGTACCGGTTTGCCCGAGCTTGAGCAGACACAGGCCCGTCAGGTAGGGATCACGGCTGCCCCGCCGGTTGAGCTCCCGCAGCGCCCGAGCATAGTCACCGGCCGCGATGAACAACTCCGGTGCCGCCGCGGCGATGATCGCGGCCTCCGGCGCGAGCTCCAGCGCCCGCGTCAGCCGGCGCACCGCGAGGGCACGGTCCATCGGCTGCTGCGTGACCGCGGTCGTGGCATCCTGGAGGTAGCGCAGGGCGATGTAGTCGCGTCGCAGCTTGCCGATGTCGAGCCGCCCGCCGCCCGCCCACAGCGCGCCACCGGCAGCGAGGGCAAGCAGGATCATGACTGCTGCGTGAACCAGCGCGGATCGCGTCATTTGCGGGTGGGTGCCTTCGGCCGGAACGCGGCAAGGCTGTAGTAGTCGAAGCCCACGAGCACCGTCTGCTCGGCGACCGCGGGCGATGAGTAGACGCCGTATGCGGTCTTGTGCCGCCAGATGACCTCGCCCGTCGCCAACGCGAGCCCATAGAGCGCGCCGTCCCGCGAGCCGACATAGACGTACTCGCCGGAGAGCGCCGGCGACGACATGATCTCCTCCTCGGTCGCTGTCGCCCAGGTCACGGCCCCATCATTGCGCGCGACAGCATAGCACTTGCCGTCGATGCTGCCCACCACCACGCTGTCCGCGCTGACGGCGGCGGAGGAGCGGACCTGCCCGTTGAGGTCCGCGCGCCAGATCAGGCTCCCGTCGTGCAGGTCGAGGGCGTACAGGCCATGGTCGTCGGAGCCGCAGTAGACGACCCCGTCGGCAATCGCGGGGGACGAGGAGACGGCATCCTGGGTCCGGAACCGCCAGGCCTCGCGACCGCTCTCGACGTCATAGGCAAACAGGTGTCCGTCCCAGCACCCGACGATGACGAGGTCTTCCGCCGTCGCGGCAGTGGCGGAGATCTCGCCCGGTGCCTGGCATTGCCACACCGGGTCGCCGGTCAGGGCGTCCAGTCGTACGAACTGACCGGACTTAGTGCCGATGTAGAGGGCGTCGGCCTCGAGCACACAGCCGGCCCGCACCGGGGCGTCAAGGACTGCGCGCCAGCGCTCGTCGCCCGACAGGATGTCGAGCGCATACACGCAGCCGTCCATGCTGCCGAAGCAGATGAGGTCCTCACTGAGGGCGGCGGCCCCCTCGATCCGGTCAGCAGCCTCGAAGCTCCAGCGCGCCGTGCCACGCCCGGTGTCGACAGCATAGAAGCGCTTGTCACGGGAGCCAATGTAGGCGGTGTTGTCACGCACGACGGGTGAGGCCACGACGTGATCGCGGGTGCGGAACTGCCATGCCGGCTCGAGTGGTGGGACCACCTCCTGGGCGGTCATGGCACCGTGGGAGGAGACGCGGCCAAACATCGTCCAGGCGTCTTCGCCGGCCTTGGCACGGGCCCGCTGCAGGTGGAGCTGCCCCTTGGCCTCGGCGATGGCGTCAAGGCCGTAGCCGGGTTCGGCCGCCTGCTCGGCGGCCTCCAGCATGTCGGCGGCGGCCGGGAAGTTGCGGCGGTGGGAGAGCGCGATCCCCACGGCGTATGCCAGCTCCGGGCGCGGCCGGGTGTCGGCCGCCTTCTGCAGTGCCTTCAGATCGTCCTCGCCCACCGACAGGCGGCCGAGGGCGTAGGCCGCCGACCACGCCTCGCCACCGGCCGTGGACACGGCCCGGAGCAGCGTGTCGGGAGCGCGGGGCTCGTCGATCGCCAGGAGGGCATTGGTCAGCTCGTCGCGCAGCGCGGGCGCGGCGTCGACGAAGGCCTCGATGAGGTCCTTGACGGCACGGCGGTCCTTGATGCTCCCGAGCGCCCGGGCCGCGAGCCCTCGCACCCGGTGGTCACGGTTCTCGAGCATGGCGAGCAGGTGGCGGCCGAGCTGGGACAGGTAGATCGCCGCCTGGGTCCGGACCTCCGGCAGCTCGTCCTCCAGGCTGTGCACGAGATGGCGGATCAGCCGGGCCTCGAGGTGGTTCCCCAGATGCTGGTAGACATGGCGGCGGACTGTCGGTGACTCATCGCGCATCAGCTCGGCGATGTACTCGCCCTTGCCCTCACCCAGCTCGTGCACGCGGCCGAACCAGTATTCGGCGTCGAGCTCCGCGCGCAGCGCGCTCCAGATGATCAGTTGCAGCTCCTGGGGGCCGATGATCAGGTCATCGCGGGCCCCGTTGATGAGCTTGAGCTCCTCCGGCCCGATGAGCAGGCCGAACTGCGTGTGGTTGTTCATCTCGCGGGTCAACAGGTCCTGGATGTCGCGGAGCATGACTTGCTTGCCGGCCAGGTCGGTCTGGATCCGGTCGGCGAGGATCTCGTGCATCAGCTCATACTCGCGCTGGCGGCCCTTGCCGACGGGTCGCAGCAGGCCGACATCGACGAGATGCGCCAGCACTCGCTCCACCTCATCGGCAGCGCCACCCACCTCCGCCGCGATGCGGTCCAGCGACTGCGCGGCCTTGAGGCCGGACGTGCCCGCGACGAAGATCAAGATCTTGGTGGCCAGCCGCTTCTCGTGACCGGGCAGGTGCTCGAGGGCCCGCTCCAGGCAGCGCGCCAGGATCTCGTCGGCCCCCCCGAGCCGTTCGTAGACCCGCTCGGTGATCACGCGCCCTCCCGGGCTGAGCCCCTCATACAGACTGTGGCACACGATCTGCAGGTGACACGGCTCGACCCCTTCGCGCCACAGGTCGTCCACCACGCGGTGGACGAGACTGCGCTCGACCTGGAGCTCGAAGTTCTGCGCGGGCTTGAGGATCGCATCCTCCGCGCGCTCGCGTGACAGCAGGCGGAGCCGGTGCATGTTGTGCATGATGTCGGGGAAGTCCGTCTGGAGCTCGAACAGCTCGCCCACGAAGTCCTCGCGGATCGTGATCACCAGCCGGAAGTGGTCCGCGCACTCGGCCAGAGCGTCGCGCAGGCCCTCGCGAAACCGATCGCGCACCTTGTCGCCCAGCTTGACGAAGTACTCCGCAAACTGGTCGAGCAGGACGATGACCTTGCGGCCGGTCAGCTCCGCGGCCCCGCGGATCACGGCGCAGGGAGCTTCAGTGGTGAGCAGGTCACCCGGATCATAGCCGGCATCCTCGACGGCGCTGACGATGGCGGCCCGCATGCTGGCGAGGGGGTCCTCGCCGACGCGCGTGTAGGCGACCAGCCACGGCGCCGCCTCCTCGCGGCTGGTCTCTTCGGTCTCCTTCTTGAGAGCGGCCATGATGCCAGCGCGCAACAGCGAGGTCTTGCCGATCGCCGCCTTGCCGAATACCACGGTGAGCGGATTGGCGCGCAGCTTCTCCATGACGGCCTTGACGTCATCCTCGCGGCCGAAGTAGAAGTCGGCATCCTCCACATCGAAGAAGTCGAGGAAGCGATACGGCCCCCCGCGCAAGACGGTCAGGTCACGGCGGCCGCGGCGGCGGCCATGGCGCTGGCGCACGAGGCGCCCGTGCAGCTTGGCGAAGAACTCGTTGAACGAGCCCGGCTCACGGCACAGCAGGTGGCGGGAGGAGTGGCGCGCCTCCAGCAGCTCCATCACCTCCGGCTGGTAGCGATGATACGCCGCACTGGCCGGGCTCTCGATCTTCAGCTCGTCATACAGTTGCGCATCCGCCATTGGGATCATCGTGTTGATCCAGAAGATGCGGGCCCCCTCGCGCGGGATCTGGGCCAGGAACGGCTCCTCGCGGTCGGTCATGCCGACGAACACCGCGAAGATGCGGAAGCTGTCGGCGAGCACGTCGCTGATATCGGCGGCAACGTGCTCGATCTCCGCGCGCGAGACGGGCAGGAACCGCTGCTCGAGGTCGCCGCCGCACTTGACGATGGCGATGCGGCTGGACTCGGCGAGAGCAACCCGGATGTCCTTGGGGTCGTCGACACCGGCGACGAGGCGGTGGTAATCCTTGTCGGGCTCCATGTGCTGGGCCCGCAGGGCGCGCTCGAGCAGATCATCGGGCTCAGTGAGGAAGACGGTGGAGTAGTAGCCGTCTTTGATCAGGCGTGAGAGCCGCACGTGGCCCTCGGCGGGTCGGATCTCGGGCCCGAACACCTCGCGCAGGAGGCGGCACCGCTCGGCATGGTCGGGGCCTTCGCTAGCGAGCAGCTCGCGGGCGGCCGCCGCCTGCTCGTCCCCCTCGAGCGTGGCCACCCGCTCGCCCGCCCACTTCACGGCCATGTCGGTAATGGCAGCATCAATCAGCTTGTCGTCAGGCGGGATCTTGACCGCCGAGCCGATGAACAGGCTGTGCTTGCCCAACTGGTGTCGATGTGACTTGATGTGCTCGGCAATCACGCCAACCATGACGGCACCCCACTGGACCGGGCGGTCACGAGGGAGCGCCCGCCGCTTGGTAGTACCAACAAACACGCCACTCCATGAAGCCCCACCCATGGCAGGCGCAACGCGAAGTGGCGGGATATGAACCTGGTGGGCCCGGCCGGATTTGAACCAGCGACCAATCGGTTATGAGCCGACTGCTCTAACCGCTGAGCTACGGGCCCGTGGCCTGAACGAGCGGCCGAGAAGCCGTTCTGAGGCTGCGCAGCCACGCCGCAATGGCTCGCGAGGGCACTCAGCCGACCGCTCCGCCTCAGGGGCCGGCCGGATGTGGCCTTCTCGGCCGGACCCCGGGACGATGTCGCGATGCTCGCGCGCACCATCAGTGTGCCCGCTCTGGGTCGACGCGCGCCGGCGGTGGGCAACACCCGCGCACGCAAGCGGGTGCGCGCGTGGGTCGCCGGGCGAGCGGCAGCGTCTCGCGCCGTGCCCTACTCAAGATAGTCGCGCAGTCGCCGGTTGCGGCCCGGGTGGCGGAGCTTCTTGAGTGCCTTCGCCTCGATCTGGCGGATGCGCTCGCGCGTGACCTCGAAGATGTGGCCGACTTCCTCCAGCGTCCGCGAGTAGCCGTCCTCGAGCCCGAACCGGAGCTTGAGCACCTCGCGCTCGCGCTCGCTGAGCGTCTCGAGGACCTTCTCGAGCTGTTCGCGCAACACGAGGTTCGAGGCGGCGTCGACGGGAGTGTAGACCTCCTCGTCAGGCACGAAGTCGCCGAGGTGGCTGTTCTCCTCCTCACCCACCGGGGCCTCGAGCGAGAGCGGCTCCGGCGCGATGCGGCGGATCTCGCTGACGCGCTCGAGCGGCATGTCCATCTCCGCCGCCACCTCCTCCAGCGTCGGCTCGCGGCCGAGCTGCTGCAGGAGTTGACGGGAGGTCTTGACCAGGCGGTTGATCGTCTCGACCATGTGGACCGGGATCCGGATGATGCGGCCCTGGTCGGCGATCGCCCGCGTGATTGCCTGCCGAATCCACCACGTCGCATACGTGCTGAACTTGTAGCCCTTGCGGTAGTCGAACTTCTCCACCGCGCGCATCAGGCCCATGTTGCCCTCCTGGATCAGGTCCAGGAAGCTCATCGAGGAGCGTCCGGTGTACTTGCGGGCAATGCTCACGACGAGGCGCAGGTTCGCCTCCGCCAGCGCCTTGACGGCCTCCTCATCCTTGACTTTCATCGACCCCGGATCGACGCTGCCGGCATCGACCTGTTGACCGAAGTAGGCTTCAATCGCCAGGCGCGGGGAGACACCGCGTTCGTCTGCGGCCGGTAGCGTGCGGACCACCTGCAGGGGCTCGTGCTCGGACGAAGTGTCGAAGTCGAACGCGAAATCCTCCTGCAGCGCATAGCCGGTGATGCCGATGAGGCCCTTCTTGCCGTGCGTCAGCGTCAGGGTATAGCGCATGTCGGCGTCGAGCGGGCGATCGGGCAGCAAGGTGATGCGGCGGTGCTCGTCATCGTAGTGCACGAGCCCGCTCACCGGCGTCCCGATGGCGTCGGCCAGCGTCACGGTCTGACGGTTGACCGTTGCCGGATCGAGCCGGCGATCCATCACGACGGCGACCGAGGTCCCGAGCGGGACGTCAGTGGTGCCCGCCGGGGGGAAGGTTGCCGCCGGTCGGGGCGCGGCTTTGCGCGGCGCCGTCTGGAAGCTGACCGTGGTGTCGACGGCGAGCATCCGCCCCTGTTCGCCGCGGACGCCACCGACGCCGCCCTTGATGGTGAGCACGAACCGATTGCGGTGCACCAGCGGCTGGTCGGGGACGAACTCGAGGCTGGTGGCGTCGGGACCAAACCGCACCGTCCCGGCGACGTCGCGGTTCTTCTCGTCGGCGAGGCGAACCCGCTCGGTCGTGAGCGTGCCCGGATCGATCGCATCGTTGAAGTGGACGTAGAGCACCGCCTCGGCCTCCACGTCGTCGTCGCCATCCCGGGGATGGGCGGCCGTGATCTGCAGCGAGGACTCGGCGGAGGCCACCCGGAACGACCAGACGACATCGGCCTCCATCGAGTGCCCCAGGACGTCGAAGACGCCGCTCTCGCCGCCGCGCACCGTGACCGTGTAGACACTGTTCGCCTCGAGACGCTCGTGGGGTCGGAACACGAGGCAGTTGCGCACACGGTCGAACATGACCTCACCGTCACCCTTCTGGATGCGGCGGGCCAGCTCGACCTCCTCGCGGGCGGTCAGCAGCGGCACGCGACCAATGTCGCGCAGGTACATGCGAACCGAATCGTCAATGGGGACATCCTCGAGGTCGTCCAGCTCGTCCTCGGTCAGCTCGTCGACCTCCTCCTCTTCTTCCTCCTCCTCGTCGACGATGCGGATGCCCGCGTCAATGAACAGGCGGTAGACATCTTCGATGTCACCGGTCCCCAGGTCCTCAAGCTCACCGAGGCCGTCCTGGATCTCCGCGTATGTGATCACGCCGGTCCGACGGCCTTTGCGCAGGAGCGCGCGGACCTCGGGAAGCTCGTGGATCTCGGCGTCCTTCCCCTCGGCCAAAGAACTTCAACTCCCTTCGTCTACGGGCGGTCGGAGCGGTGACTGCGGCGTGCCCCCGCCCGCGGGCGCCGCCTGACTTGCTGTCGCCTGCGGAGCGGGCCCCGGGAGGGTCGCTCCGGCCAGGAAGCTGGCACCGGCTCCCACATACCCCAACGCCCCCACGCCGTGCGAGCGTGCGGTGTGCCGCTGGTACAGGACGTAGTCCGGGTCCTCCGGGGAGAGCGTGCCGGCGTTGATCTTCTCCGCCACTCTCTGCCGCAGGGCCTCGAAGTTCTCAATCGGCTCCGGACTGGGGGCTTCCTCATCCGGCGGGATCTCGTACGTCACCCCATGCCTGCCACCCGCCCGGTACTCCCGAATCTTCGCGATGTCGCGGGTGAGGACCTCCTGGTCGATCAGTGCCGCGTCGGCGAAGGAGAGCGCGAGTGCCACCTCGCGGGCCGGCCCGTCCTCCGCCAGCCGCGCGATGACCCCCGCCGCATCGTAGGGGATGGCGGCCGAAAGTTGCGCCGCGACCGCCACCAGAATCTCCTGATGGGCCTCGGCGAACAGGTCGGCCGGCTTGAGCGCCGCGGTCACCACCGCCGCCAGCATCTGATTGCTCAGGGCAGCCCCCACAACTTCGCGCTCGCTCGCCAGAACACCTCCGGGGACCTCGTCGGCGAGGTGGGCGACGCGCTCCGTGATGAAGCGCCGGTCGCGCGGCGAATCCGGCCGCACGGACGCGGCCGCCGGGCGTTGGCTCAGGCGCCGGTCCAACTCCTCGCGCAGCGGACCCTCAATCGCCTGCGTGCGCTGCGGGTTGCCGTGCCCCCACCGGTCGAGCACGCGCGCGACGTAGGCGTTCATGCGTGCCCGGTCACGCACTCCGACCAGGACCTCGACCGCCGCCCGGGCCGCCTGTAGCACACCGTCCGAGCCGCGGTCGGCGTGCTTGGCGAACTCCAGATCGATGAGGTATTCGACCGGTGTCGTACGATTCGCCAGCAACCGGGTGAAACCTTCCGCACCATCGCGCCGGATCGCCTCATCGGGATCGAGCCCCTCGGGCAAGAGCACGATGCGCACCTCGGCCGGACACGCCTCCAACATCGGGATGTTGCGCGCCGCGGCATTCACCCCCGCCGCGTCGGCGTCGTAGGCCAGGATGATCTCCTCGGCATAGCGCGCCAGGAGCTCAAGGTGATCGGAGGTGAGAGCGGTGCCCAGACAGGCAACGACATTCTCGATTCCGGCCTGATGCAGGGCAAGGACGTCGGTATAGCCCTCGACGATCACCACGGCATGCGAGCGCGAGATCGCCGTGCGCGCGAGATTGAGCGCATAGACGTGGTGCCCCTTCTTGAACATCGGCGTGTCGGCGGTGTTAAGGTACTTGGCCGCCTCCCCGGGGTCGAGCGCTCGCCCCCCGAAACCGATGACGCGGTCACTCACATCAATGATCGGGAAGACCACGCGGTGCCTGAAGACGTCATAGTACCCCCCGGTGGCCCGCTCCCGGGCGAGGCCGGCCTCGGCGGCCACACTCTCATCAATCCCCTGCTGGCGCAGGTGGCGGAGCAGCGCATCCCACGAGTCCGGGGCATAGCCGAGACGGAACCGGTCAATCGTCTCCGGCGTGAAGCCCCGCCCCACGAGGTACTCGTGGCCAACCTGACCCCCGGGGGCATGTAGCAGGTCGGCAAAGAACGCCGCGGCGCTCTCATTGGCGCGCCGCAGCGACTGGCGGCGCTTGGTGCGTGCCTCCTCGCCGGGTTGCACGCGCCACGCAATGCCCGCCCGCTCGGCGAGCCGTTCCCCGGCCTCGGAGAAGGTCAGACCCTCGAGCTTCATCACGAAGTCGAATACATCGCCGCCGGCGCCGCAGCCGAAGCACTTGTACAGGCCCAGGGCCGGGTTCACGTAGAACGAGGGGGTCTTCTCCTCGTGGAACGGGCACCGCGCCTTGAGGCGGCCCCCCGCGCGCTGCAGCACGACGTGCTGGGAGATGACGTCCTCGATCTTGACGCGGCGCTTGATCTCATCCTTGGCGGAGGTAGTGTCCATGGTGATGGTACGGTGCGTGCGGTTGACGCGGCCGGGAGTATCCGTCTCGACGCCGCTGTTCTGTGCGCGGTTCTACGAGACTGTCATCCTGAGCCAGGACCGCGTAGCGGTCCGCCAGCGAAGGATCAGCACCAGCCGAAGGCGCTTGTTGGCGGAATGTGATCCTTCGTCG
>CAZIWQ010000018.1:15722-19452 GCA_964542355.1 uncultured Armatimonadia bacterium | reverse complement strand
CGCCGCCGCAACGACGGCCCCGACGCCGGGCGCCCCGGCAGTCGACCCGTCCGAGGCGGTGGTGGAGGCGATCACCCGCACCATCGGTGAGCCGTACCGGGTCTGGCATCTCAAGGGCAAGAAGCTGGTGGTGGAGGGCGTGGCTCCGGACGAGGCCGCCCTGTCGCGCCTGACCCAACTCCTGGCGGCCTACTCCGACGAGGCTGAGGTCATCAACCTGGTCACTGTCGCCCCGACGCCGGTGGTGCCGCTGGTGGCGCGCGCCGAGTCGCTACGGGCCGTGCTGGGTGAGGACTTCCAGGTGCGGACCCTGCAGGGCAAGGCGATCGTCGTCGAGGCCGTGGTCAAGTCGAAGCCGGACGCCGACCGGGCCCGGGCGATCATCAAGGCGATGGGGTCCGAAGTGCCGGTGGTGGACCTGATCACCCAGGTCGATCCGGCGAAGCGTCAGGTCGTGGCCCACGTCAAGGTCGTCGACATCAACCGGGGCCGGCTCAAGAACCTGGGGGTGGACTGGGGTCAGCTCGCCGTCGGCGGCGATACGGGGACCGCGACCTTCGGCAACCAGCCCTTCCTGTTCAAGGTGACGGGCGGCGCGGATATCGTGAGTGATATCTCCGCCAACCTCAACATGCTCAAGACCGAGAACTGGGCCCGGATCCTGTCCGAGCCGAACCTGGTCGTGAATGAGGGGGAAGAGGCCAGCATCGTGGTTGGCGGCGAGGTGCCGATTCCGGTGCCGACCGGGCAGGGCCAGGTGGCGATTGAGTACAAGGAATACGGGGTCGTGCTCAAGCTCAAGCCCACGATCCAGCCGGATGGGAAGAGCATCACCCTGACCATCGGGCCGGAGGTGAGCTCGATCGATCCGGCGACCCGGGTGAGCATCGGCGGGATCTCGGTCCCGGCGTTCCTCACGCGGAAGGCCAAGACCGTTGTGAACATGCCGGACGGGTCCACCCTCGTCATCGGGGGCCTGATCCAGCACGACCAGAGCAAGCTCGTGCGCAGCATCCCGCTGCTGGGGCGGCTGCCGATCATTGGCAGTCTCTTCCGCAACACCGAGTGGCAGCAGGGGTTCACCGAGCTGGTGATCATCGTCACACCTGAGATCCTGGCGACAACGCCGTCGTGAGTGGGGGGGCTAGCGATCACCGCCCAGCCAGGCGCCCTCACCGCGGGTAAGGAGCCGGTCCTTGATTCGCATCGTTGTCACAGAAGCCAGCCCGAAGGCCGCCGAGGGTATCCGCGCGCGTCTGGTGTCCAGTGAGTTCGAGATTGTCGGGTACGCCCGTGATGGCCTCGAGGCGGCGCAGATGGCGTTGCGCCTGGCCCCGGACGTGCTGATGGTCCATGAGGCGCTCCCCGAGCTCACGGGTTACCGCGTCGCTGAGCTCGTGAGCGCCGCGACGTCGGACGTCGGCATCATCGTGATCGTGGAGCGCGAGAATGAGGCGGCGCTGCGGCACGCGATGCTCTCCGGCGCCCGCGGCGTGCTCGCGCTCGAGGCCCCCGCGGAGAGCTACGCCGAGACCGTCCAGCGGGTCGCGGGCGCGCGCAGTGTCCGCAACGACCCCGAGTACCCTCTCGTCACCGACCCCGGGCGGATGCCGCTGAGCATCGCTGTGACCTCGGCCAAGGGCGGCACCGGCAAGACCACGGTGGCGGTCAACCTCGCCGTGCTGTTTGCCAAGCGCTTCCCCAACCAGGTGGTGCTGGTCGACTTCCACGGGCAGTTCGGGGACGCGGGGCTGTCGCTCGACCTGGCCACGACCGACACCATTGCCGACCTGGCCTCGTTTGACGAGCTGGACCCCGAGCTGGTCCACACGCACCTGACGGTCCACCCCGGCTCGACGCTCCGGCTGCTGGCGGCCCCGGACATGCATCCCTCCGCCGAGCCCGAGATGGATCGCCTGAGCGTCCAGTTCATGGCTTCGCTGCTGGGACTATTGCGGCGCGCCTACCGGTTCGTGTTCTTCGACATCCCGCCGCTGGTGTGGCCCACCAGCCGCTACGTGTTCTCGCGCTGCCAGCAGGTGATCGTGGTGGCGAACCTGCTGGACCTGGCGACGATCCGCAACACGCGGGTGCTCCTGGATATGGTGGAGGCGAGTGTGGGCGACATCGAGCGGGTCAGGCTGGTCGCCAACCGCTCGCCGCGGCGGGGCGACTACAACCTCGAGGACCTCGAGGCCACGACCGGACGGAAGACATTCCACCAGATCCCGGACGATTTCGAGGCGGCTGCCGGGGCGATGAACGCCGGTGTGCCGCTGGTGATCGAGTCGCCGAACTCGCCGCTGGCCAAGGCCTTCGCGAGCTTGGCCGACAAGCTGTTCGAGCAACTGTAGGTACCGGCGCGGGCCGTCGCGGCTGGTCGCGGGGTCTCGTCCGGCCAGCCCGCCGGTACGTGCCGGTGGCGCGGACGCCTGTACGACGGCCGCACCCGAGGCGTGGCCCACACGAGCGCTCCACGCATCCGTAGCCGACACCGCAGCCCTCGAAGATGCCCTCCGTGTGCGGCCTTCCGTCCGGCGTCCGCCTGATTGCCGCTGCGCTCGCGCCCGTCGCGATGAGCGCGCGGGAGTGCCCGGCGCCTGGCCGACGAGAGAGCCCGCCCCCCGCGAGGGGCACCCGCCACGCGCGAAGGAAGGAAGGTTGACCGTGAGTCTACCACGACCACGCATCCCCGCCGGAGGCGGCGCCCGCCCGCTCGATGCCGCCAATCCCGCCCAGCTCATGAGCGACGTGCGGGCGCAGGTGCATCAGAAGCTTCTGCGTGAGACCGAGTTCGCCGTGCTGCAGCACATGAGCGAGGCTCAACTGCTCGAGCGGATCCAGTACCTGACAGATGTCGTGTCCGATGAGCGTGGCATCTCGCTCGCCGCCAGAGCCCGCGAGCAACTGCAGACCGAGGTCCTCAACGAGGTGATCGGTTACGGGCCGATCCAGATGTTCCTCGACGACCCGACAGTCTCCGAGATCATGATCAACGGCCCGCGGTCGATCTACGTCGAGCGGGACGGCCGACTGACCCGGACCGACAAGACCTTCGTTGACAACGGGCACGTCATGCGGATCATCGAGAAGATCATCGCCCCGCTCGGCCGGCGCCTGGACGAGGCCAGCCCGATGGTCGACGCCCGCCTGCCCGACGGGTCGCGCGTCAACGCCATCATCCCTCCCCTGTCAATCATCGGGCCCGCGGTCACCATCCGCAAGTTCTCCCGCGATCCCTTCGGCCCCGATGACCTCGTCAGCTTCGGCTCACTGACGCACAAGATGAGGGTGTTCCTGGAGGCGTGTGTGCGCGCCCGGCTCAACATCCTGGTCAGTGGGGGCACCGGTAGCGGAAAGACCACCACCCTCAACGTCCTGTCGTCGTTCATCCCGGATGATGAGCGCATCGTCACGGTCGAGGACGCCGCGGAGCTCCAGCTCCAACAGAGCCACATTATCACCCTGGAGACCCGCCCCGCCAACATCGAGGGGAAGGGGGAGGTCACGATCCGCCACCTGGTCCGCAACTGCCTGCGCATGCGCCCCGACCGGATCATCGTCGGGGAGTGTCGTGGCGGTGAGGCGCTGGACATGCTGCAGGCCATGAATACCGGACACGACGGTTCGCTGAGCACGGTCCACGCCAACTCGCCCCGCGACGCCATTTCGCGTTTGGAAGTGATGGTGTCTCTAGCCAACGCCAACATGCAACTGGTGTCGATCCGCC
>CAZIWQ010000018.1:0-15712 GCA_964542355.1 uncultured Armatimonadia bacterium | reverse complement strand
ACCGAGCTGCCGATGCGTGCCATCCGCGAGCAGATCACGTCGGCGGTCGACCTGATTGTCCACCAGTCCCGGCTACGAGACGGCAGTCGTCGCATCTCGTACATCACCGAGGTGCAGCGCATGGAGGGTGACGGGATCGTGCTGGAGGACATCTTCCGGCTCGAGCGGCAGGGGGTCGGGCCCGATGGGCGCATCATCGCCCACCACCGGGCCACCGGAGTGCGGCCGCTGTTCATGGAGACGCTGGCGTCCGAGGGGCAGGACCTGCCGGCCGACATCTTCACACCCGATATGTAGCCGGCCCGGGGGGGGCGCCCGGCGTGGCGCCGCCCCTGTCGTCGTCGCAGAGGGGGGGCGACGGCGCTGTGTCGAGACCAAAGGGGCTGATCGCGAATGCCGCAGGCAGTCGTCATTGTGGGCATCAGTCTGCTCGCCGTCGGTGCGGTGGGCTCAGTGCTGTGGTTGTTGACGGCATCGGGCGACCGGAGCCGGCAGCGGCTGCAGGCGTTGGGGCCGGTTGAGAGCGGCGGGGGGCAGGTGGCGGCGCCGCCGGGGGGCGTGCGGGTAGACTCCGTCCCGATGCTGACTCAGGCGCTGCAGTCGACCGAGCTGTGGCAGGAGTTGCAGATGCAGCTCATCCGCGCCGACTGGATGCTGCGGCCCTCGGAGTTCATCGCCCTGTCCGCGGGGGTCGGGATCGCCGGCGCCGGCCTCGGCTGGCTGATCCTCCGCAGCCTCGGCCAGGGCATTGTCCTCGGTGGCGTCGGGGCGTTTGTCCCCTACATGCTGATGAAGGGCCGCGAGCAGCGGCGGCTCAAGATGCTGACCTCGCAGATCCCCGATGCGCTCGACATGCTGTCCAGCTCGATGCGGAGCGGCTGTGCCCTCCTGCGTGCCATGCAGGTCGTTCGCTCACAGATGCATCCTCCGATCGCCCAGGAGTTTGGTCGCGTCGTCGATGAGGTGCAGTTCGGGCTGACCGTCGATCAGGCGCTCACCAATCTCGTCGGTCGCACTGGCAGCTACGACCTCGAGCTCATCACCGCGGCCGTCCAGACGCAGCTCACCGTGGGTGGCAACCTGGCCGAGGTCTTCGACAGCATCGCCGAGATGATCCGCGAGCGGGTCCGCTTGCTGGGCGAGCTGCAGGCCGCGACGGCGGAAGGCCGCATGTCCGCCGGCATCCTGCTGGCGATGCCGTTCGTGATGGCCTTCATGATCAACATCCTCAACCCCGGGTACCTGCAGCCGCTGTTCAAGCAGCCACTCGGCCTGATTCTGGTGGGGGTGGCAGTGGTCCTGATGGCCATCGGCGCGCTGGTCATGCGCAAGCTGATCGATATCGATGTCTGACACCCTCGGCGCCGGCCCTCGCGGCGGCGGCGGGTAGGAGCGTGTGTGACGCATGTTGCTCTTGTATGCGGTCGCCGGCTTGATCTTCGTCGGGGTCGCGATCCCGATCGTCAGCGTCTACATGGAGAGTCGCGCGGTGCGCGTCCGCGACCGCATTCGCCGGATTCAGGCGCCCACTCAGTTGCTGGTCGGCTCGCCCCTGGCCCAGGAGCTGCAGCGCTCGTTCTACGAGCGAGCCGTCGTGCCGGTCATGTCCCGCGCGGGCAACTACATCCTGCGACTGACGCCGGGCGGTGCGGTGGACGGTACCCGCCGGAAGCTCGAATCGGCAGGCAGCCCGGCCGCGTTAGGCCCTGCGACCTTCATGGTGTTGCGCGCGATCGCCCTCGCCGCCGGCATCATGGTCGCGCTGGCAGTCTTCACGCTGTGGCGGGAGGGGGCCACGATCCACCGCTTCGGGGTGGCGCTGCTCGCCCTCGTGGGCGGCTTCGTCATGCCCGACTTCATGCTGGAGTCCTCAATCAAGGCTCGCCAGTACCAGATCACCAAGAGTATGCCCGACATCATCGACCTGCTTGTGGTCAGCGCCGAGGCGGGCACCGGCCTGGACGGCGCGCTGGCCGAGGTCGTCCACCGCAAGAAGGGCCCCCTCCCCGACGAGTTCGATCGCGTCCTGACCGAGTTGCGTCTGGGGAAGCGCCGGCAGGAGGCGTGGCAGGACATGGCCGCGCGATGTGGGGTCGACGATCTCAAGAACCTCGTCGCTGCCCTGCATCAGGCCGAGGAGCTGGGTGTCAGTATCGCCAACACCCTGCGGGCACAGTCGGACTCGTTGCGCACACGCCGCAGCATGCGCATCCGGACCGCCGCCGCTCTGCTCTCGACCAAGATGCTGTTCCCCCTGATCTTCTGCATCTTCCCCTCGCTGTTTGTCGTCGTGCTCGGGCCGGGGCTGATGACCATCGACAAGGCGATGAAGGGCATCGGCTGGTAGGGACACGGCAACGACAGGGCCGCTCTCCCGCTAACACCTCCCCTTGACGGAGGTGTGGTGCGGTGGATATCATCAATACCCCCGTCGCACCCGGCAGCAGACGCAGCCCGGCAACGCAGCCAGTGATCGCAGTCAGCGGGGAGATCGGCCCGGCCGGCAGTCACCCCTCCGGGGGACGCCGCGCCGTCACCGTCCGGCGGTTCTCGCCCCCCAGCGGAAGGACTAGCTGACTTGGATCAGGATCACCCATCGCCGACAGGCCGTGTGAGTGCTCTGTGCGCCGCGCTGCGTGTGCTGGACGGCGCCGGCGGCATGGATGCGACGTTGGCGCAGTGCCTCCGGTCTGCCCGCGAGCTCGTCGACTTCGACGCCGGCGTGGCGGCAGTGTGTGACCGCGATGCCGGCGAAGTCCTGACGACCTCCCACGGCTTGCCGGCTGTGGGCGAGCAGGCTGTCGTTGCGGCGGTGGTAGCCTCGTGTACCGAGGAGCCGCCCGCGGTCCGGCAGACGCAGGCGCAGGTGACGACCCTCGCCGGGGGGCCCCCGGCGGAAGCGGCTGCGGCCCTGCTGGGGCAGGCACTGGGCCTCGCGCGCGTGTGCCGTGTACCCCTGACGCTGGATGGCAAGTCGGCGGGGGTCCTCCTGCTCGGGGCGCGATCCGGACAGGCGTTCGACGCCGAGGACGTCGCGGTGCTCGAGGCCCTGGGGGCGCACGCCGCGGCCCTCGTTAGCCAGGGGCTGGTGGCGCGGGCCGCGGATCGTGCGGGGCTCCTGCAACAGAAACTGCTAGAGGTGTCGGTGGCCCTGAACGCGGGCAACGACATCCACGCGATCCTCGACCTCATCGCCCATACAGCGCTCGACGTCGCCGAGGGGCAGTGCTGCTGCGTCCAGACCGTGGACGATGAGCAGCACCGGCTGGAGCGGGTGTGTGTCGCCCCTCAGGGGACACCGTGCGATCTCGGCGACGACCTGCAGGCCGATGCCCCGGCGTGGCGGGCCGTGGAGAGCGAGGAGGTCGTGATCGCCGCGACGGGCGAGGGCTCGGGCGCCGGTCCGACGATCGCCGTGCCGATGACCACCGACGCCAGCCCGATCGGCGTGCTGCGAGTGCGCCGCCGCTCGGGGGTTGGGTTCAGCTTCCATGAGATGAGTGGGCTGCGACTGCTGGCGGCTCAGGCGGCGGTGGCGATCCACAATGCCCACCTGTATGAGGTCGCTCGCCGGCGCAGCCAGCACATGGAGGTCATCGCCGAGCAGGCCTGGCAGGAGGAGGCGAAGGCCCGCGCCCTGTTCGAAATCGCGACCGCGGTGACCGAGAAGACGCAGTTGCAGGAGATCCTGGCCGACGTCACGCGCAGTGCCTGCGCGGAGATCGGCTTCGAACGGGCTCGCATCTACCTGGCCGACCACGAGCACCGTCTCCTGCGCGGGCAGCTCGAGGCCCGCGCCAACAGCGCCCCGCAGCCGATCCGCGGTGAGGACGTGCCGCTCAGTCGCGAAGGGAACAACCCGCTCGCCGAGGCGGCGCTCGGGTCCGCGGACTACATGATTGACACGGTGGCGGAGCCGGTGGGGGACAGTGGCGTTCGCGGCTACGAGCGGCTCTGCATGCCGCTCACCACCCAGAATGCACTGGTGGGTCTGATCGTGGCCGACAACCCGGACACGGGACGGCCGGTTTCGCCCCAGCGCACCCGGCTGCTGCATTCCCTCGCCGGTCTCGCCTCGGTGGCGATTGAGCGGGCCCGCGTCGACAAGCTGCGCGAGACCCTGATCTCGGCAGTGTCCCACGAGCTGCGCGCGCCGCTGGCCTCGGTCCGCGCCTACAACGAGCTGGTCATGGATGGCGACGCCGGTGAAGTCAACGACGAGCAGCGGCTGTACCTGGGACGCGTTGAGCGCGCATGCAAGCGGCTGGAGCACGTGATCGCCGACCTGATGAGCCTGTCCAAGCTCCGCTCCGGCGAGGTCGCCATCACCAAGGCACCCGCCGACCTGGCCAACCTGGTGCAGGCGGTGGTTGACACGATGGCACCGAAGGCCAAGGAGGCCGGGGTCGTGCTCGAGGCGGAGCCAGCCGCCGACCTCCCGCTCGCGATGACCGATCAGTCGCGCGTCGAGCAGGTCGTGACCAACCTCGTCGACAACGCCATCAAGTTCAACGAGCGGGGCGGGTGGGTGCGGGTGCAGGTATCGCTGTCGGGCACGAACGCTCTGATCGCCGTCGCGGACAACGGTCCGGGCATTCCTCGCGCCCACCTGCCCCTGATCTTCGAGGAGTTCCACCACGGCACTGATGAACGCTCCCGGGCAAAGGAGGGTGCGGGGCTGGGGTTGGCCATCGCCAGTCGCATCACCGGAATGCTGGGAGGTAAGCTCTGGGTGGAGAGCGAACTAGGTGAGGGGAGCACGTTCTACGTCTCAGTGCCGATCTAGCAGAGCGGCCGCAAAGCCGTTCTGAGACCGCGAAGCCACGCCGGAATGGCTCTGGAGGGCACTCCGCCGGCCGCTACGCCTCGGGGGCCGGCCGGAGGTGGCCTGTTCGGCCGGAGCCCTGGCGCCCCGGCCGGAAAGGCCACTTCCGCCGCCGGGTCGCCGCACCCAGGCCGCGGCGCGGTGCCGTGGTCGCCGTGGCGCCGGCGTGCCGAGTTGTCTGTCCGACCGGCGGGGGTCGGTTTGTACCACCATCTTTCCGGGGGGGTTCCGCATGAACGGCCGCAAGGTACTCATCATCGATGATGACGAACTCTTGGCGGGGGCGATCCAGAAGAAGTTCGAGACGGCCGGGTTCACCGTCCTGTCGGCAGTCAGCGGGTCGCGGGGACGCGAGTTGCTCAAGTCGGAGCAGCCCGACCTCGTGATCCTCGACCTCGCACTCCCCGATGATGACGGTACGGACATCTGCCGCGATGTGCGCACCTTCTCGCGCGTTCCCATCATCATGCTGACCGGACGGGCCGAGGAGACCGACCGCATCGTCGGGCTGGAGCTGGGGGCCGATGACTACGTCACCAAGCCCTTCAGCCTGAGCGAGCTGGTCGCCCGCGGACGTGCCGTCCTCCGCCGGATGGAACCGCAGGTCGAGACGCGGGACGAGGAACCCACGGTCCTCGACGGCCTCGGCATCTCGGTCAACCTGCGGGCCCACGAAGTCACCGTCGGCGGCGAGCCGGTGTCGCTCACTCCCACCGAGTACAAGCTCCTTGTCGCCCTGATGAGGCACGAGGGCGAGGTGCTCAGCGCCCAGAAGCTGCTGGAGTCCGTCTGGGGCTACGACGAATACGATACCCACCTGGTTGAGGTCCACATCGCCAATCTCCGCAGCAAGGTCGAGCGCGACCCGAAGAACCCGGAGCGCATCCACACGCTGCGCGCCTTCGGTTACCGCTTCGGCTAGTGGCGGCGCCCCGGCCCGGCCCTCGGTAGGCCGACCGTCCCGGTCGCGGGGTCTGTCGAGCGAGACGCTCGATCTACGCGGCGACCGTCCCGCGGTGCGCGATCCGCCCCCCGCGGCTGAGTAGACGCGCATCCGTGCGTCCCCCCCGCATCCCTCGTGCTCGGCACTGCCCGCTCATTGCGCGAGCAGTCGGAGGATCGCCTCCCGCCGGCCGAGCAGTGTCTCCGGCAACTGATCGAAGTATTGAGGATGTACGAAGACGCCCGGCACGGGCTCGATCAGCGCAGCCAGCCGCCGGGCGCGCTCGCCCCGTAGCTTGCCGGCGGCAATCTGCCGCCGGGCCGCTTCGCACAGCGCCACGTCCTCGAGACCGTCCCGGATCACTTTGAGCCGCAGCGAGGCCACTGTGCCGGCGCCATCGGGGGACGGGTAGACGATCCACCCGTTGCCGTTGTGGACGCCGCCGTAGGGATAGCCGGACAGCTTGCCATCGAGCGTCAGCGTCGTCCAGAAGTCCTTGCCGAAGGTGTAGGCATTGCCCGCCCAGATGAACACTGTGCGGGCTCCGTAGTAGTGGCTCATCCACAGGGCGAGGCGGTGCTCGAGGGCCGGGTTGTCGATCTGCATGTTGGGGGCCTGCACCAGCGGGGCCCGCATCTGCCAGTGGATCGGCAGGTGGCAGTAGTAGTGCCACAGCTCGGGTGTCTTGAGGGCCCGATGCCGGTCGGGGTCATAGCCACTGGCCGACAGATCGGTCATCCAGGCGTCGCAGCCCCGCTCCATCTGGTGGTGCCAGTCAGACGCCAGGTACACCTTGAGCCCGGGGTACTTGCGTCGCACCATCTCCATCCAGGGGATGTTCTTGTCGAGGAAGGTCGCGTCGTCCGGCTCGTCCTGGTTACTGTAGGCGATGGTGCCGGCCAGCCACCCCCGGGCCTTGAGGTGAGCGTAGAGGGAGTCGAAGTCCAGCTTGCCGTGTCCGGGGGTCTCGACCTCGAACAGGCGCTGCCCGTGCGCGGCCAGGAACGCGCGCATCTCATCGAACGGGCCGGGGTTCTGTGGGTCCCACAGCCCCTTGAGTGCATCCACGGGGACGGCATGGTGCCGGAGCACGAGGGCACACTGCTCGCGGTACTGCTCCGGTGTCAGCTTGCCGCGACGGAACCAGGCGATGAAGGGGAAGGCCTTGGGGTCGAGGTCGAGGCCCGCGACCACGTTGATCGGCACGAGGGTCGTTGCCGCGGCCGTGCCGTCGCTCACGGTGACGCGGCAGCGGATCTGGTGGCGCGAGGCGTCGGCCGGGATCGTGACATCCACCCAGAACACCCCGCACTCCGCCCCGGCGACACTCACCTCGCGCTCCGGCAGCAGCGGGTCCGGCCAGCGGTCGGCGGCGAAGCGCGGGTAGGCCGCCGCCGGGGAGGTCCGCACGAACACCTCACGGGTGACCTCGACCTGGGCCCCGGGCGCTGCCACCTCGATGTGGTAGCTCGTCGCCGGAGCCCCCCGGCGGGGGAGGACCACGACCTGGAACGCCTGGGTCTCGCCCGCGGCCGCCCAGCGCTCGGCGACACGCGAGGTGCGTCCCCCGGCCGGCACCGTCTCACCGCGGTACCAGTACTTGATCGGCCACACCTTGACCAGGTCATGGGTGATCCCGATCGCGAACGGGGCCGCCGGCCGCGCGGCAAAGTGGGAGGCGAAGCGTACCAACTGGTCGCTGAACGGCAACCCCCACGGGTCAACGGTATCGGCCAGCGCTCGCTCGGCCTCCGGCAGATCGGCCGGCGCGCCGGCGGAAGCCGCCACCACGAGCGTCAGCAAGAGGATGCACACGCAAAGCAGCGGGATGCTCAGACTCACGAGGTGCACGATGTCTTCCTCCCAGTGGCTGACGAGAATGTGTCACGGGCCCATCGCCGGTGCCCCGCCCGTGCAGACGCCGCTTCGCCGCGGGCCGCGGAGACTCCTTGCCTTCCCCGCCACGATGCTGCACAATGCGCAGGGAGCGCCGGGGGCCGCCGCGAGTTGACGCACCATGCCGGACGAACGGAGGCGTCGTCCCATCATCGACTTCCTTGACCTCGCCCGTGCCCGCCGCAGCGTCCGCAGCTATCGCCCCGACGCGGTCCCCGCGGCACTCCTGGAGGAGGTGCTGGAGGCTGCGCGGTGGGCTCCCTCGGCCGTGAACACGCAGCCGTGGGAGTTCATCATCGTGACCGATGAGGCCACGAAGGCAGCCATCGGGCGCCACGCGCGCTACTGGGGTCTCGGTTGGCCGCACATCCGGACGGCACCCGCGCTCATCGTCGTCTGTGGGCGCAGGCTGACGGCCTTCTCACGGGATGACTGCATCTTCGCCGGCGCAAACCTGATGCTGGCGGCGGCCGACCGGGGACTGGGGACTTGCTGGATCGGCGGCTTCAACGAGCAAACGATCAAGGAGCTGCTCGCGGTGCCGACAGACCACCTCGTGCCGGGCCTGTGCACCATCGGCTACCCGGTCGCGGAGACGGCGGCGCCCCCCAGGCGGCCACTGGCAGAGATGGTGCACCACGATACCTACGCCCAGCGCGGGCTGGGCCTGGTCCGACTGCGGGGGCCGTGGGAGGTCGTGCGCCGGCTACTCAAGCTGCAGCTCCAGCGGCCGCGGGGTCCGGGGGACGACGGCGGGCGCCCGCGGCAGTAGAGGTGTCTGTGGCTCGGACGGCGAACATACAATTGCGGGCAACCCGCCGACGAGGGCCGCCCCGCGACGCGTGGGCGGTCGCAGCCGTCGCCTGCCGCCGTCGCGGCATAGCGGCGGCGCCGTTGTGGCGAGGCGGCCGGAGGAGCTTGTCTCCATGTCTGAGTTACGCAAAGACCCGATCCTGAACCGCTGGGTCATCATCGCGCCGGAGCGCGGGGCGCGGCCGCACGATTTTGCGCCCGCGACTGAGGCCGACCAGGGACCCAGCGTCTGCCCGCTGTGCGAGGGCAATGAGCGGATGACGCCGCATGAGGTCTTCGCCGTGCGCGATAGCGGCGAGCCGGATCAGCCCGGCTGGTACGTGCGAGTGGTGCCGAACAAGTTCCCGGCACTGGGCATTGAGGGCGAGCTGCAGCCAGACACGAGTGGATTGCTGCAGCACATGAACGGGATTGGGGCGCACGAGATCATCGTGGAGACCCCGCACCATGACGAGGACCTGGCGTTCGCGCCGCGCGAGCAGGTGATCCGGGTCCTGGTGGCGCTGCGCCAGCGGATGGACGACCTGAGGCGCGATCCGCGCTTCAAGCACGTCATCGGCTTCCGCAATCACGGACGGTCGGCCGGAGCATCGCTCAGCCACCCACATTCGCAGGTCATGGCGCTGCCGATCATCCCCAAGATCGTCTACGAGCTGATGACGGGGTCGGCCGACTACTACGCGGCGCAGGGGCGGTGTGCGTTCTGCGACCTGATCGCGCAAGAGACCCGCACCGGTGAGCGCCTGATCGTGCAGACGGAGCATTACGTTGCCATCTCGCCGTACGCTTCGCGCTTCGCGTATGGTGCGACGATCTACCCGCGGCGGCACTGCCACGACATGGTCGCGACGTCGGTGGCGGAGCAGGCCGACCTCGCCGCGGTCGTCCAGCGGCTCCTGATCTCCTACCGGGCGGCGCTGTACAACCCGCCCTACAACATCGTCTACCAGACCGCCCCGAGTGTTGCGGCGTCCCCCGGAGACATCAGCGCGCCGAGTGCGCTGGAGCAGCATTACCACTGGCATGTCGAGATCATGCCCCGTCTCACCACGTTCGCCGGCTTCGAGTGGGGGACGGGCTTCTACATCAACCCGGTGGCTCCGGAGGAAGCGGCACGGTTACTGCAGGAGAACCTCCCGTGAGAGCAGAACCCGACGCCGGCGGAGAGCAGCCCACGCCGACCCCACTGCCCACGTTCAGTGACAGCCTGCTGGCGCGCACGGCGGACGTGCTCGAGGCCCGGGCGGACGCGATTACTGAGCGGTGGCTCGAGGGGGCGGACGGCGCCGCGCCCGTCAGGGCCGGGTTGGAGGAGACGCCCGCGGGCGCGGGGGTGTCGCGACCGCTGCCGCTGGTCGCGGTCATCGGCCGTCTGCGGGACCGTGACGGGGCCGACCGCCAGCGCCTCGTGGCGCTGCTGCAGCGCCGCTGGCAGGATGCGGGGCTCGTCGGCGACGAGGTCGACCCCTATTTCGGGTGGCTGCGGCAGGCCGTCTTCGCCGTGGTCCCGGGCGCCGTGGACCCCGTGGATGACGCCAAACTGGTGCTGGACTGCTTCACGCACGAGTTGGACGAGGTGCGCCACGAGCTCAGTGCGCTGGAGAGTGAGCGGCTCTACGCCGAGCGCGATGAGCTGCGCAACCAGTTGGACGCCGTGTTCATGCACGTGTCGGACCCGGTGGTGATCGTGGAGACGGCCCGCGGCCGCATTCGCACGGCGAACGCGGCGGCCGTCGAGCTGACGGGTTACCCTCTGCCGCGGCTGCGTATGATGTCGCTGGGTGACCTGTGCCCGGCGCTCCGCGGGCCGGCACTGCGCGCCTTCCTCAGCGAACTGCTCGACCGTGGGAGCGCTTCCTGCGGTCACAGCCTCCTGACGCGGCGCGACCATAGCGCCGTTGGCTTCCGGCTCGAGGCGCACCTCGTGCAGTTGGGGGGCGGCCCGGTGGCATTCTCGTTCCTCCACCCGACCCCGGCTCCTGCCGCCAGCAACGGCCCGCCGCCGGCGGCGGGGGGCGAGTTCGGCCCCGAGGTCGCCAACCAGGTAGGAGAGGTGGAGCGCCTCAAGACGTTCATGGAGAACGTCATCTCCGCGCTCCCGATGCGCCTGCTCGTGCTGGACGCGGACCTGCGGATCCTGCACGCCAACCCGGCCTACTACATCCAGCGGGGGCTGACGCGCGACCGGGTCGTCGGCCGGGCGATTGACGAGGTCTTCAGCGCGGAGCTGTTGGAGGCCGCCGGGCTGCGCGCCGCCCTGCTGTCGGTGATCGAGACGGGGGAGCGGGTCCGCTGGTCCGGCTACCGGGAGGCGACACCCCAGCACACTGAGCGGGTGGTCAACTTCCGCCTCGACCCGTGCGAGGGACCCGACGGCAGCCGCACGGTGCTCCTGACGATGGAGGACATCACCGAGCGTCACACCCAGCTCTACGAGCGCACGATCCTGCAGCAGATCTCCCATGCGCTGCTGGGGGAGTTGGATCTGCCCAAGCTGTTGCACGCGATCCTGACCGGGATGACCGCCGGCGGGGCGGTCGGCCTCGGGTTCAACCGCGCCATCCTGATGCTGGTCGATGAGGAGGCCGGGGTGCTGCGGGCGGAGATGGCGGTCGGACCGGAGAACCTCGAGCACGCGATCGCGATCTGGCAGGAGGTGTCGCAGGACCACCGTACGCTCCAGGATTTCCTCGCCGACTACGATCACCTCCCGCCGATGGACCGGCGGCCGCTGCACGACCTGGTCTCCGAGCTCGTCGTGCCGCTGGATCGCACCGACACGCTCCCGATGGCCGCCGTCGTGGCCCACCAGACGGTGCATGTCGTCGACGCGGAGCTGGACCGCCGCGTCACGCCTGAGTTGGCGCGCCTGCTGGAGAGCAACGAGTTCGTGGTGGCGCCGCTGGTGGCCAGGGACAAGATCATTGGGGCGGCGATTGCCGACAATCGGTTCTCGCAACAGCCGATCAACCAGGGCGCGGTGCAACTGCTGACGACCCTGGCCGATCAGGCTGCGCTCGCGATCGATACGGCTCGCACGTTCCGCCGCGCGAAGGAGGACGCCGAGCACCTCGACGCCGCGCTGCGGGCGCTGCAGGCGGCGCAGGAGGAGAACCTGCGCACCGCCAAACTCGCGGCGGTGGGTGAGGTGACCGCGATCGTCGCGCACGAGATCCGCAGCCCGCTGTCGGCCATCGGCGGCTTCGCTCGCAGCATCGAGCGGGAGCCGGAGCTGGTCGAGCGCAGTGCCCGCAATGCGCGGATCATCGTGGAGGAGGTGGTGCGGCTGGAGGGGATTCTGGGTGAGCTGTTGGATTTCAGCAAGCCGGCTGAGCCCCGGCTCGCCCTCGCCGACCTCGCCCCGCTCATCCACAGCATGGCCGAGCACGCGCGCCAGGCGGACGAGGAAGGCCGTGTCACTGTCCGCGTCGCGGTCGAGCCCAACGTGCCGATGCTCATGGTCGACGAGAAGCAGGTCCGGCAGATCGTGCAAAACCTGGTGATGAACGCGCTCCAGGCGATGCCGCACGGGGGAACGCTGACGCTGGGCCTGCGGACGCGCGCCGGGCAAGTGCAGGTGCTGGTACAGGACACCGGCGAGGGCATCCCGCGCGAGCGGCTGGCTCTGATCTTCGATGCGTTCTTCACCAGCAAGCCGACAGGCACCGGCCTGGGGCTTGCGTTGTGCAAGAAGCTGGCAACCCAGCTCGGCGCCGACATGAGCGTCGAGAGCGAAGTCGGGCGGGGCACCACGTTCATTGTCAGCTTCCCGCTCGCGACGGTGGGCCCGGGGCCGGAGCGTGCCCCCGCCGGCGCCCCCCCCAAAGGAGTGTGACCCAGTGCCGACTGTGCTGGTCGTAGATGACGAAGCCAACCTGTGTGAGCTCTACCGCCAGGAGCTGGAGTATGCGGGCTATGAGGTGGTAACGGCCGAGAGTGGGGCGAGGGCACTGACCGCAGTGGCAGAACACGCGATCGATGTCGTCGTGCTTGACATCGCCATGCCCGGCATGGACGGCATCGAGACGCTGGCGAAGATCCTGGCCGTCGACAACCAGCTTCCGGTGATCCTCAACACCGGCTATGCCAGCTACCAGGACGACTTCATGACATGGGCCGCCGAGGCCTACGTAGTGAAGTCGAGCGACCCGAGCAACCTCACGCAGCGCGTCGGCGAGGCCCTCACCAAGCGGGGCATCGCGCTGCCTCCGCCGCGGCTGAGCAAGGGAACCTGATCACGTCATGACTGCGCATGGGCCCGTGATGGACCTCGCGCGGCGGGTGGTGGTGATGGTGCTGGCCGGGGGTGAAGGCCACCGGCTGCACCCGCTCACCCGCCGGCGCGCCAAGCCGGCCGTCCGCTTTGGCGGCAGCTACCGCATGGTCGACTTCACCCTGAGCAATGCGGTCAACTCGGGCTACCGCCGGCTCTACCTGCTCACCCAGTTCGCCGCCTCCTCGCTCCACAAGCACGTCCGGCGCGGATGGGTGCCCATCTTCAGTGACGCCCTCGACGAGTTCATCGAGGTCGTGCCTGCCCAGCGGATGGCCGGCGACCGCTGGTATGCCGGCACCGCCGATGCCATCTACCAGAACCTGTTCATCCTGCAGGAAGAGCGCCCGGCGCTGGTGCTGGTGCTCTCCGGCGATCACGCCTACAAGATGGACTACCGGCGCATGGTGGCCCAACACCTGGAGACCGGGGCGGCGTTGACCATCGCCTCGCTCAAGCTGCCGCTGGCGGACTGCACCGCGCTCGGGGTCCTGGCGGTCGACAGCAACCGGCGGGTGGTGGGCTTCGCGGAGAAGCCGGCACACCCCGCGCCGCTCCCCGACGACCCCGCCCACGCCCTCGTCTCGATGGGTGTCTACGTGTGGCAGACCGAGCAACTGGTCCGGCGCGTCGCCGACGATGCCACGCGCGACACCACGCACGATTTCGGCCGCGACATCATCCCCGCGATGGTCAGCCAGGACGCCGCGGTGTATGCCTACCACTTCGATCAATGCCCCACGGGTGGGCAGGCCTACTGGCGGGACATCGGGACTCTCGACGCCTACTGGCAAGCGAACATGGAGCTGGTCGACGTCGTGCCGGAGCTGAACCTGTATGACCAGGACTGGCCGATCTACGGTGACCGCGGGCACTCGCCGCCGGCGAAGACCGTCCACGGTGCCCTCGCCGCGGTCACCGACTCGCTGGTGTCGGCCGGCTGCATCATCTCCGGTGCGCGCGTCGAGCGCAGCATCCTGTCACCGGACGTCTACCTCCACCGGGAGGCGACGGTGACGGAGGCGGTCATTCTCGACGGAGCCGAGATCGGGCGCGGCGCCCGGTTGCGACGGGCGATTGTCGACGAAGGCGTACGCATCCCGGACGGGTTTGCGATTGGTGTCGACCGGGCCGAGGACGAGAAGCGGTTCGTCGTCTCCGAGGCCGGGATCACGGTCGTGCCCCAGGGGATCATCCTCGGTTAGGGGTCCGGCCGACAGGGCCACACCCGGCCGGCCCCCGAGGCGTAACGGCCGGCTGAGTACCCTCCCGAGCCATTCGGGCGGGGCTGCGCGGCCTCCGAACGGCCTGTCGGCCGCTCGGCTGGCTGCTGCCCCCGCGCCTGCCCGCGAAAGGTGGTCTGTGCAGGAGATGAAGGTCCTGTTCGCCTCGGTCGAGGTCGCGCCGTTTGCGTGGACGGGAGGCATGGGCGATGTTGCCGGCAGCTTGCCCCGGGCGCTGCGCAAGCTCGGCGTCGACATCCGCATCATCATGCCCAAGCACCGCGCCGTCGCGCAGTGGACGGAGGGCCTGCGGCGTGTCGTTGCCATGTGCCCGGTCCACATGCCATGGTGGGTGACCGGCTGCGCCATCGACGCCACCGTGCTTCCCGGATCCGACGTGCCGGTGTACTTCGTCGAGCACGACCACTACTTCGACCGGGAGGGGATCTTCGGCCCGCCGGGAGGGAGCTACGGGGACAACCTGGAGCGGTTCGCGTTCCTGTGCCGGGCGATCGTCGAGAGCACGAAGGGCCTGGACTGGCAGCCGGACATCGTGCACCTCAACGACTGGCACACCGCGCTCCTGGCACTGTACCAGCGGTCGTGGGAGCTCGACTTCCGCACCGTCTACACGGCGCATCAGTTCGGGCCCGCCTTCCATGGTACGTTCTCAACCGACTACCAGGCCCTGGCCGGCATCGACCTGGGGCGGCCGGAGACCCGCAAGTTCGTCAGCGGGGGCACGATCGACCTGGCCCGTGCCGGGCTGTCACTGGCCGACATGGCCAACACCGTCAGCGAGCGCTATGCCCGCGAGGTCGCGGCGCCCAACTCGGAGGAAGGGGTCTGGGACCTCGTGGCCGAGCGGGGCGATCGGTTCGTGGGGATCCTCAACGGGATCGACTACGAGCGCTGGAACCCCCGGTCCGACGAGACGATCGCGCAGCGTTACGACGGCGCCGACCCGACGGGCAAGCGCGCCTGCAAGGCAGACCTGCAACGGCTCGGGGGACTTGCTACGGACCCGGACATCCCGCTCGTGGGGATGGTTAGCCGGCTCGACGCGCTCAAGGGGTTTGATCTGCTGCTGGAGCTGTTGCCGCACCTGCATGGCGTGCAGCTTGTGTGCCTGGGGAGCGGCGAGCCCCGCTACGGCGAAGCGCTGCAGCTCGCTGCGGCGATGCGGCCCGATGTTGCTGCCTTCGTGCAGTTCGATCCGGGGCTGGCGCGCAAGGTGTATGCCGGTGCCGACCTGTTTCTCATGCCCTCGCGCCGCGAGCCGGCCGGCCTCTCGCAGATGGTGGCGCTGGCGTATGGTACGCCCCCGATCGTCCACAAAACCGGCGGTCTGGCCGACACGATCACAGAATCCCCCGCCGAGCAGAACGGTTTCGTGTTTGAGGCCTACGATGGCGACGATCTCCTGGCGGCCCTCGGACGCGCCGTCGACCGCTACCACGACCGGGCGGCGTGGGCGAAGCTGGTGGCGCGCTGCATGGGGTGCGACTTCTCGTGGGACCGGTCGGCGCGGCGCTACCTCGAGATGTACCACCGTGCCGTCGCGCCGTGACGCCGCGGTGGCCACGACGCCTCACCCCCACGGTCGCCGCGTAGGTCGAGCGTCCCGACGCCGCTGCTTTGCGCGTCGTCCGGCGGTCCTGTCATCCTGAGCCCAGACCGCGTAGCGGTCTTCTGGCGAAGGATCAGCATCAGCCGGAGGCGCTGGTATGCGGAATGTG
>CAZIWQ010000017.1:0-19628 GCA_964542355.1 uncultured Armatimonadia bacterium | reverse complement strand
CGGGCAGGGGTCGAACGGCCTGCATGCCCCGCCACGAGCTTTCGCGACAGGCTCTTTCGCCGGTGGTCCCGCAAGGCGGGACGGCCGCCCTCCCGGCCACAACGGCCCCGCCGGGTGTAGACGGCGGCTCTGACACCCCGCGGCCAGCGGGCCTGCGAACCCAGGGACGGCTCGCGCTCGGGGGAGCGCTCCTACCACGGCAACGGCAACGACACAGCGACAGCACTGTCGCGGTCCCGATCTGCGACACCCCCCCACAGCACAGTACGGCAACGGTCCCTCGCCTCACCGCGCGCCGTTGTCCTCTCCTCTCCTCTCCTCTGCCTGTTCCCTCCTGTCTTCTACATCGTGTCCTCCCTCTTCTCTCCGTGTGTGTCTCCGTGCTCTCCGTGTCTCCGTGGTTGCCGTCCTCCCCCGCCCCCATCCCCAGGCAGGAACCCACCCCCCAGAGACCGAACCTCCCCCCAGCGTCGGAGATGCGTCGCTGCCGCCGACGCCGACGCAGGCCGGTCGCCACCATAGCGAGGCGAGAGCCCATGTCTGCCCCCTGCCCGCGCACTCTGCCCCACGTCGGCACCCATCCGCGCAGGCCCGGCCTCGCATTCCTCCTGCTCGTGCTCCCGCTACTCACCAGCCTCGCCGTCGCGGTCGCTGCCGCTCCGCTTGAGCTCGTGGCGAACGGCGGCTTCGAGGACCTCGACAAGGACTTACCCAAAGACTGGACCGTCAACAATGCCGGCACCCTGACCTCCACCCCCGACAGCCACACCGGGAAGTTAGCTGCCAGGTTCGTTACGCGGGAGCATGAGTGGGGCTACTGCGCCTTCGCCGGCAAGCTCCGCCCACCCCTGTCTGTAGGGGCCGTGTACCACATGTCCATCTGGGCCAAGGGCTCCGGGCGACTGACGTTCGCCGTCTACCAGCAGTCCGGCGCCGGCTTCATCGGGTCACGATTCCTCGAGCCCGGCCTGGACCTCGGACCCGAATGGAAGAAGCTGGACGTGGTCTACAAGCCGGAGGACCGGCGCATCCGCAGCGGGGCCTTTGCCGTGCACCTGCACGGCAAGGACGCGGTCGCCACCTTTGATGATGCCGCGTTCACCTTCGACCCGGACGAGAACCCGAGCATCAAGCCGGCCGAGCCGCCACCGACAACGAAGCTGCAGCTTCGTCTGCAGACGCGCGACGCCACCGCGCGCGTGCTGGTTGCCGGGAGCGAGGTCGCGCTGCAGGACGGTAGGGGAGAGGCCACCGCCACCGAGGGCCTGACGGTGCTCGGGCTGCAGGCCACCGCGACCGGCCCGCGCCCGGGCGTGTCTCTCACCCTCGCCAGTCACCCCGAGGCGAACGGGCGCTTCCGCGTGAGCGCCGCGACGGATGCACAGTGGACCGAGGTCGGGTTCAATGACCAGGCATGGCCCCCCGCTCAGCCCGACGCGGACGGGCTGATGTGGGCGGCCGACGCGGCCGCGAAGACCTGTGCCCTGCGCCAGGTGATCCTGTGGAATGCCACGCACTATGGCCCGAACCGGTGCCTGATCCCGCCGGTCAAGGAGTGGGGCTTCCCGCGCGGCGGGGTTGAGAACCTCCACCTCGCCCTCTACTCCCCGCTCCCGTACCGGCTGGATGACTACGAGTTCATCCTCGATCTGCCGCCCGGCTTCCGCCTGCTCGACAAGACGGGCTACCAGCCGCGCTGGGTCTACAATGTCCGCCCACAGGCGATCAAGCCGGAGACGGTGTCGCGCGAGGGCATCACCTACACCCGGCTGCGCATGTCGCACGCCCCCGGGGAGGTGGCACCGGACGCCACCCGCTACTCCATCCTGCCGGTGCAGATGGAGACAGCCCCCGCGGTGGATACCTGCCGGTTCTACTTCCGGCGGGCGGCGCGCGGCAACTTCACCGAGCTGGAGCAGCAGCTTCCGGTACGGGTGCTCCCCGCCGTCAACGGGCGCATGCCCCGCAAGGTGATCATCTCCCAGTACAACGTACCGGCCGGGGTGTTCACGGCCTCTGCCGAACAGACGAAAGCGACGATTGCGCAGGCAGTAGCCGCCGGCTGCAACTACTGGGCAATCTCGTACATGCCCGCCTGGGGAGAGCAGTGGCGCGACTTCACTCGGCTGCTGGCCGACACCCCCGTCAGCCTCGGAGCGCACCTCATCCTATGGGTGACCAACAACTACCCGCTCTACGGGATGCGAGTGACCAAGCATGTGGAGGGCGAGACCTGGAAGTGGGCGCAGCAGACCCCGGCAGCGTGTGCGCGCTACTTCGGCGGCAAGCCGCAGTGGGGAGTAGATGACCGCCACACCGACTTCTGCCCGACGTATGTGATGGGCGAGGGTGCGGCGGCCTTCCGGGAGGTTCTGAAGCAGGACTACGCGGCGATGCTCGCGTTCCTCCCCAAGACCGAGATCATCTGGAACGATGATGAGCGCCGGGCGCTCCCGCCGCAGGGCGCGGAGGGGGCCTTCTGCTTCTGTGACCGCTGCAAGCAGGCGTTCCGGGCCTCCGCCGGGCTGCCTGCGGACGAAGAGCTGACGGACGAGGCCCTCGTCACCCGCTATCGGCTGAAGTGGGAGAGCTTCCGGCGGCGGCAGGATGGCCTCGCGCAGGGGCAGATCCGGCAGGTATGCCGCGAGCTGGGCCGGCCCTACATGGTCTACTCGTGGTCCAGTGACGGGCGGTTCTGGGAGGGCTGCAAGGGCAACATCGACCTCGCCTTCCCCGGCTGCCCGGGCAACTCCGTCGCCGACAGCTACTACCAGCGAATGCTCGACGACTTCGCGCAGACCTTCCGGCAGCAGACCGGCCTCCCGCGCGCCGTGGGGCAACGGTTCGAGTTCTTCGCCGAGCACGGCAAAGACGGGTGGAAGGTCATGGTGCTGTCTGACGATGGCTTCATGCAGCCCCGGACATGGAAGACCCAGATCCTGCGGATCGTGGCCGCCCTCCACGGGGGTGTGGACCTGGAGTCCTGCTTCCACTTCTCCGGCGGCATGAGCTACTGGGTGGGCGAGGCCACGCGCATCATCAGCGAGTACGAAGACCTGTTCTGGGAGGGGGAGCGCGCCGACGATCTCGCCGTCTCCGACCAGGTCAAGTACCCGAACCTGCTGGTGCTGCGCCGGGGGGCCGAGCGGCTGGTGCTGGTGTTCAACGAAACCCAGTCACCCTTGCAGGTGACGTTGCGTAACCGTGAGCTGGCGCCCGGCCAGGTGGCCCGCATCTTCGAGACGGCGGGGCCGGTCGCCGATCCCGCACAGGTTGCGCTAACGGTCCCGCCCGAGGACGTGACCGTCGTCCACGTGCGATGACGCTTGCGGGGAGCACGGCGTCCTCGCGGGCATGAAGATACCGGTCGGGGGACTTCTGCGGTTCGTCAGGACGAGGGTCCGTTGAACCTCACGACGAGGAGCGTGAGGTCATCCGCCTGGGGCGTGTCGCCGCCGAAGCGATCGAGCTCCTCCCGTAGCTCATGGACCAACTCGGTCACGTCGCTGGTGGACTGCTCCGACAGCCACTGGACCAGGCGCTTGGTCCCGAACAGCTCATTGGACGGGTTCCTGGCGTCGGTGACTCCATCCGTGTATACCACGAGCACGTCGCCCCTGGCCAACGTCAGTTCGTGTGTGCTGTACCGGGAGCCCGGCATCGCCCCGAGGGGGAGCCCCTTGGGCAGGGCGAGGAGCTCGGGGCCCTGGCCCTCCCGGCGGACGAGCGGGGGGTTGTGCCCGGCGTTGGAGAAGCAGACCTCGCCGGTGTCCGTGTCGAGGATGGCGCAGAACACCGTGACGAACGTGCCGGTCTCGTTGTCGGGCGCGAGCAGGTTGTTCGCATGCAGCAGGATCTCATCGGGATCCGCTGCTCGCAGCCCTTCCGTCTTGAGCATCGTCTTGGTCACCATCATGAACAGCGCGGCCGGCACGCCCTTGTCGGCGACGTCGCCGATGAGGAAGCAGAAGTGCTTCTCGTCGATGAAGAAGAAGTCGTAAAAGTCACCACCCACCTCCCGCGCCGGGTCCATGAGCGCGGAGATGTCAAACTCTGAGCGGTGGGGGAAGGGGGGGAAGGTCCGGGGCAGGACGCTCGTCTGGATGGTCGTCGCCACGTGCAGCTCGCTCTCGATACGCTCGTTCGCGGCCGTCGTCTCCTGCAGGTTGGCCATGTACTCTCTGAGGTCGGCAGTGGTCCGGTTGAACGTGTCGGCGAGAGCCTCCAGCTCGTCGCCCGTATGCACCTCAAACCGGTAGTCCAGGTCCCCGCTGCCGATCGCCCTGGCGCCGACGCTGAGCGCCTCCACCGGGGCCGCGATGTGGTTGGCCATCCGGCGCGATACCACCATGACCACCGCCAACATGAGCAGGAAGACCCCGGAAAAGACCGCAAGGGTCCGGGCAATGTGACTGCGGACCTGCTGCCCCACCGTCGCCCCCTGCGCCTGGAGTTTCGCTTTGGTCGCGACCAGGGAGACCGCGACCTCCTTCGTCGGCAGAACGAGCACGTAGAGCCAACGGGTTGCGGCCACGGAGGCATACGTAATGACAGACTCCGTTCCGTTGTAATGGGCTTCCAGAACGCACGGTTCCCCCTCAGTCGGACGGGCGGCTTCGCGCGCCATGGCCTGTTTGGCCAGGCGCGTTTGCCGGGGGGCTTTTGCGTCAAACGCGAAGTACTCCGGCGACTGCCCTGCGGGCTTCCATCCCCCGTCGCTGCCCAGGATGCGCAGTTGTTGGTCGAGGAGCAGCGCTTGCTCCCCCGGGATGCCCAGTTTGCCCTTCACGATCCGCTCACTGATGGTGCGGAGGGACATGACCACACTGATGACCGCCACGAGCGCTCGCTGGTCGTCGTACACTGGTGCGTAGCAACTGATGATGGGCTCTCGCGTCAAGGCGTCGCGGTACGGGGCCGACCATCCCGGCTTCCCCGCCTCTACGGCTTCCTTGTACCAGGGCCGCTGGCGGGGGTCGTAGCCGCGGGGGATGGGAGGCGTCCAGGGGAACTCGCGATAGAGACCGGTGGGGGTTCCCAGGTCAATGGAGCTGATGGTCGGATCGTTGGCCTCGGTGAGCCTGCAGGCGTCATCCAGTGCACTGGCCGCCCGCAGGTCCCTCTGGACGGCGCTGAGGGACACCCCGGGAGCGAGGTAGTACGGGGGCACCGAATGGGCGCTGGGTGGGCGATCGTGTTCGTCGGGGGAGGGCGCCGAGCGGCGCCATGCGGCAGCGGCGGAGCTGGCCAGCGTGTTGGTTTGAGTCTCCACCCGTCGACACTGGGCACTGCACCGAGAAGCCTGCAGCGCCACGATTCGCTGCACGGCGTATACGGCAAGGTCCTCCAGCGCGTTCTCACTGACCCGGATCGCTTCCTCCCCGAGGCCAACCTGCGAACGGATTGCATAGGTGCCGAGGCCTTCCATGCTCCAGAGCGCGACGGCCGTGAGGCTGATCAAGGAGAAGAGGGTCAGCCTCAGCAGCGCGCGCGTGATGCGCATGCGGATCGAGCGAGAACGCGGGACGGTGACTGGCATGGGTGACTACTCCTTGCGACCTGCGGCCTGCCCCGGCAGGCCCTGGCACGGAAGTCCCGGGTTGCGGTCAGAGCGAGGCGCTCACACTGTACCAGAAGCGTCCGGCTTCCTTCCCGTCCTTGACCGCGTGGTCGCTGACCGGGTGGGCCCAGTCGACCGCAACGTCAAAGCGGCCCCCAGCCGTGCCACGAGCCCCACCCCGGCTCCCTCCAGCAGATCGGTTCGCGACTGCCCCGGGGCGGGCACCTTGCGGCGTACGCCCGATCGGTCGACGAAGACCCGCAGCATCAGGGGATCGAGGCCCGGCGGGCGGAAGTGGCGGCGGGCCTCCAGCTTGAGCAGGTAGCCCTGATCTCCCATCGCCTCCGCGACGTCATAGCTGCGCACGCAGTACGGCCCCCCAATGGTGACCTGCTGTGACATCGGCAACGCGTCGATCGCGGCCACGCCCAGTCCGAAGGCGAACAGGCTGTATTGCGGGGAGAACCAGTGCTCGTGACCGAGTGCCAGGTCGAGGCGACCCGCTTCTGCGTCATTGCGGGTTCCGTCCCGGTTGCGGCGGAAGTTGCGGGAGAGCTGGACGAAGGCGCTGGTGAAGTCGGCGCCCGGGCGCCCCTTCATCCCTGCCAGGGAAACGCTCAGCAGGTTGACGGTGCCGGTCTGATCCAGCCCCGCGCTTGCGAGCGTGAACGAGGCCTTCGTGCGGCTCACGCCGGCATTGAGCAGCAAGCTCTGGCTGAAGCTCAGCAGCAGAGGGTGCGTCCACTGCAACTGCCCGAACGTGACGTCCGTCTGCATGCCCTGCAGCGGTGAGTTCCTGACCATCTCGGCTCCGGCGTGGAGGAACGTGAGGCCCAGGCGGTTGCCGGGCGCTCCGACCGGCAGCGAGTAGAGCAGCCTCTCGCCATTCACCAGCTTGTCCTGGGAGTGCAAGAGCTCGGCAAAGAGGTCGTCGCCGCGGCCCGTCGTGTTGGGGGCGAGGTACTGGAGCCGATCCTGGTAGAAGCCGGTGCCCGATCCGGCGTAGTTGTCGCTGGCGATGCTCCAGTGGGAGGGCTGCTCCGTGATGGCGAACTCGATGCTGCACTCTCCTGCCGCAGGGTGAGGGACAACGTTGGGCTGAGCCCTCAGTCCGGGTGATGAGTTGAGGATCAGTACCCCGCGCTCCAGGGCGGAGCCACAGAAGACCTTCGCTGCCGCCAGGTCCGGCAACTGCCGGGTGAGGAAGGCCGTCTGGTACCGGGAGTTGCCCCGGAACGTGAGGGCGCTGATCGTGCCCTCACGCACCTCGAGGCGTAGCGCGCCATCGCGCACCTGCTGGGCCGGCACGACCACAGCAGCCATGGTGTAGCCCCGCGACTGGTAGCATGACTTGGCCGCGTTCGCCGCGGCGGCGATCTCCCGGGCGGTGAGCTCACGGCCCTCAAACTCGCGCACTGCCTGCCGCAGCTCGTCGTCGGTGACGAGGGTGTTGCCGGCGAACACGAACGTGGTCACCTTGACCGTGGCCGCGGCCAGGACGGGCAGGCCCAGCGCAGTCATCCGGGGCCGCCGAGCGGCGCGCCGCAGATACCGCGGTGACGGTGTCCCCCGGTCCCGCGACGCCCGTCCAGCCGGCAACTTGCGGATGATGGTGTGGGCCATTGCCATGCCAATCGCTCTCCCGGGTTCCCGCATCGTCAGAGGCGCCCGGGCCGTGCCCGCCCGGCATCCACCGACGCGCGCGGCCTGCGCGCTCAGTGCCAGGCCCCGCGGCGGCACTCATTGGCGGACCACGCTCGGACGCCTCATGACGAAGATGTTCCGGTTGCGCTGGTTCTGGCGCTCATACCGGAACTCGTCCACGGTGTTGAGGGCGAGGAAGATGCCCAGCCCTCCCACCGGACGTGTCTCCAGCGGACGGCTCAGGTCCTCCTCCTCGGGCACGTCAGCGCTCCGCGGGTCAAAGGGAACTCCGCTGTCTTCCAGGGTGATGCTCAGGTCCGTCGGCGACAGTTCGGCGTGGACGGTGACGTCCCCGGTGCGTCCCGCGTCCGCATACCCATACGTCACCACATTGGTGGCGATCTCGTCCACTGCCATCTGCAGGTTGTAGGATGCCTTCTTCTCGAGCCCGGCCGCCAGCGCCGCCGCGCGCACATAGTCCCGGATCTTCTCCAGAGCATCGAGCGTCGCGGGTACCGTTCTCGGATCCATCGAAGCGCCCCTCGTTCGGCGGTCATTCCACCAAGCGGACACGGCTCTCACAGCCAGCCCCGCGGCCCTACCGTTCCCTCCCCACCAGGACCACTACTGAACGCGGACCCACGATGAGCTGGGTGGGGTCGGTGAGGAGCGGCTCCTGGCCCGGCGCGACGATGTCCTGCGGCGGAGGCATTCCGGTATTCACCGCTACGTGCCACTGTCCCCCGGCCGCCGGCTGCGGAGGCTCGAAGAGGAGTGCCTCATAGTGGCTGTTGAGCGCCACGTAGATGTCGTCATCCGCCACCGTGCCTTCCTTGGCGTGCCTGCCACACAGCATGAACGCCAGCACTCGACTGCCCTCCGAGCAGTCGCAGTGCCAGGCCTCCGTTCCGTGCCAGGTGATGTCGGCACAGCCGCCACCCCGCTCGGGATGGCTATGCACGTGCCGGCGGGGTCGCAGCACCGGGTGGGCCTTGCGGAAGGCGACCATGTTGCAGGCGAAGCGGAACAGGTCGGCGTGCTCAGCCAGTCGCGCCCAGTCCATCCAGTTCAGGTCATTGTCCTGGCAGTAGGTGTTGTTGTTCCCGCGCTGGCTGCGCCCCATCTCGTCGCCCATGAGCATCATCGGCACACCGTGGCTCACCATCAGGATGGTGAGGGCGGTCTTGATCATCCGGTGCCGCAGGGCCTGGACGAGGGGATCGTCGGTCTCACCCTCGCACCCGCAGTTCCAGCTATGGTTGTCGTCGGCGCCATCGCGATTGTCCTCGCCATTGGCCTCGTTGTGCTTGGAGTCATACGCGAACAGGTCGTACAGGGTGAACCCGTCATGGCAGGTGATGAAGTTGATCGAGGCGCTGGGACCGCGGCTGGCGTACAGGTCGGGCGATCCCTGGACCCGCTGCGCCACGGCGTCCACGAGTCCCGGGTCGCCCTTGAGGAACCGGCGGACATCGTCGCGGTACTTCCCGTTCCATTCCGCCCAGCGGCCGAAGGCGGGGAACGAGCCGACCTGGTACAGCCCACCCGCGTCCCAGGCTTCGGCGATCAGCTTGCACTTGCCCAGCACCGGATCAAACGCCAGGGTCTCAAGCAGTGGTGGGTTCGACAGCGGCGCGCCCTTCGGATCGCGGCCCAGGATCGCCGCCAGGTCGAACCGGAAGCCATCAATGTGATAGTCTGAGGCCCAGTACCGCAGGCAGTCTAGAACCGCGTTGCGCACGATGGGGTTGTTGCAGTTGAGGGTATTGCCGCACCCTGAGAAGTTGAAGTAGTACCCTTCCGGGGTCAGCATGTAGTACGTGAGGTTGTCGATGCCCCGGAAGGAGATGGTCGGGCCGTTCTCGTTGCCCTCCGCGGTGTGGTTGAAGACGACGTCGAGCAGGACCTCGATGCCGCTTCGGTGCAACTCCTTGATGAGGGTCTTCAGCTCGTCGACCTGCATGCCAAAGCGGCCCGTCGCCGCGAAGCCGGCTTTGGGCGCGAAGAACCCGACCGTGCTGTAGCCCCAGTAGTTGTAGAGCGTCTCGCCGGTAGCCGGGTTGACACGGCTGTTCTCCAGCTCATCGAACTCGTAGATCGGCATCAGCTCGACGCAGTTGATGCCCAGCTCCCGGAGGTACGGGATCTTCGCCCGCATGGCGGCGAAGGTGCCGCCATACTTCACCCCCGCTGACGGATGTCGTGTGAAGCTGCGCACGTTCATCTCATAGATGATGAGGTCTTCCATCGGGAGCTCAAGGGGCCGATCATCCTCCCAGTCGAAGTCCTCAAAGACGAGGCGGCCACGATGCTGGAAGGGGGCGTCCCAGTCCGGCGTTTGTCCCCACTGGTCGCGGCCACCGATGGCCTTCGCGTAGGGATCCAGGAGGATCTGGGAGCGATCGAAGCGGTGACCGGCGACGGGATCGTACGGCCCGTCCATGCGGTAGCCGTATTCGACCTCCTCGGGGTCGAGATCGAACACCACCATGCACCACACATGGCCGATGCGAAAGGAGTCGGGGAAGGGGATCTCCGCCATCGGATCGCGCGCCCGCTTCTCGAACAGCACCAGGGTGCAGGCCGTCGCATGGCTGGAGAAGACGGAGAAGTTGACCCCGCCGGGTACCAGGGTCGCGCCGAAGGGGAATGGCTTCCCCGGTCGCAGCTTGAAGTCCCCATGTTTGTGCGTCGGGTAGAAGTCGATGCGCTTCTCAGCAAGGTCCAGGCGCGCTTCCCCCGGCTCCCTGTCCATCGCGGCCCCCTCCCTTCGGGATCAGCGCGGCCAGGCCCGCGGCCACGCTGTCCGCCAGGACGAAGTAGTCCAGGAACCCGGTCATCGACATGGTCTCCTGGATCTCCTCCGAGAGCCCGACCAGTACGACCTGTCCGTCTTGCGCCGCAGCCTGACGGTACAGGAGCAGCATCATCCGCAACCCCGCACTGGACAGGTAGGTGACAGCGCTCATGTCGAGCAGAAGCTCTCCGGAGCCGCTGACGATCGGGAGCAGTTGTGCTTGAGCGTCGGGGGCCGTCTTCCCGTCAATCTCGCCAGAGACGACGGCAATCGTGACCTCCCCCTCCGTCCGGATCTCGATGTTCATCCTGACCTCCGATGGTCACTTGACAGGGGTGAGGGTCACCTTCACCCGCACGTCGGACTGGGAATCGGGCAGCTTCACGACCAGCGCATCGCGGTCGAAATCGTGGTATGGCTTGCCCTCCACCGCCACCGCCGTCAACTTCACGCGACCGGGCGGCAGCAGGTCCGGGGAGACGCGCAACAGCCGGTTGGCAAAGCCGTTTGGCTTCGGCTTGAAGTAGAAGTCCATCGCCTGCCCCGTGATCAGCAGGTTGGTGTATGTGGCCGCCAGGTAGGCCAGCTCGCACGAGTGGTACGCTCCCATCGAGTGGCTACCCTTGGTCCGCTCGGTCCCGAGGAGATACGGCAGCCCGTTGGCCAACACGTTGAAGTAGACCGCTCCCGAATCGTGGTCCAGGAACCAGGTGTTGTAGAACGCGCACGACTCACGGGCCAGCTTGAGGTACTCCGCCCCGCCCAGGCAACCGTGCAGGATCAGATAGGCGAGCATGCCCTGCTCCTGCTGCCACCACGCCTTCCGATCGTGGAAGGCCAGCCGGTGGTGCGTTTGGCCCGGGGCCAGCAGCCGCTCCATGACGTCATACCATCCGCCGCGCTGGGTGTCCATCCCCACGCTCGGCATGAGGTCGGCCAGCTTCCGCGCCAGGGCGACGTACTTGCCCTTCGGCCGCAGCGAGTTCATCCGCATCAGGTTCCAGGCAATCTTCAGGTCATGCCCGACCACCGCCCGGTCCTGCTGCCACCGCCACGTCTTGTCGGGGCTCCAGTCGTCGAAGAACTTCTCCTGCACGAAGGGACTGCCATCCTGGCTGGGAAAGCGCTGCTCGATCGTGTCGAACGTCAGCTCCAGGAAGTCGGCGTACCTGTCCTCGCCAGTGGCCAGCCACAGGTTGATGAGGTACGCCGGCGCATGGTCTCCCACGGAGTTCCAGTTCTTGCGTGCCTGGTTGTGCTCCAGCCGGGGGGCCTTCGCATCGAAGGTGTCCGCGGTGATGTGGTTGTAGTACCCGCCCAGCGGGGAAGTGTCCTTGAAGTACTTCTCGAAGAAGCGGATGCTCTTGTTGATGTCGCTCAGGATGCTCGGATCGCCGGTGATGCGGTACGTCTGCGTCGGCCCGGCCAGAGCATAGATCTGCTCGTAGAGCGGGATCGCACCCCAGTCATCGCCAAACAGTGACCCCAGGTGTTCCTTGAGGCCATCCGGGGTGATCTCGAGGGCATGCAGCCAGTAGACCACTCCCTCGCTGGCCTCCCGGTCGCGCCGGCAGGCCTTGTGTTGGAGGTACTCCGTGCCCTTCTCCGCCGCGTCCAGGAAGCGCTCCTCGCCCGTCAGCATGTACGTGGAGGCGAAGCCGTAGATCGTGCGCGAGATGGTGTCAATCTCCTGCAGGCCGCTGGGGAGCTGTCGCCCGTCGAGGAACAGATTGGTCCGGTACCGGCTGTAGTCGACCGCGCCCCCCTCGAACTGGGCGCGGAGGTAGAAGTCGGCGATCGCGGTGGCCTGCTTGATCCACCAGTCCTGCTGCTCGAAGGCGAAGCCGGAGCCGCCGGAGGTCTCGCCCGGGAACACCAGGTGCTTGACCTCGAACGGGTAGCCGCTTTCCGGGTAGAAGATGCCGTACGCGAAGACATACTGGCCGGGTACCAGCATCTTCGTCGCATCCGCACCCGTGTACGGATCGCCCAGGTTGCGCGCCATCTCGGCGTATGTGTCCCCTGTCAGCGTGCATTCGTACTCCTCCGCTCCCGGCGTCCTGATCCGGAACAGGCTGCGCCCCTGGTCCACCGCGGTGACGTACCCGGCGATCAGGTCGGAGAAGATGAAGTTGATCGGATTCACGCTCAGCTCTCCCTTCGTGGCCCGAGATGTGCGGCATGCCCGGCCTCCCTGCCCGGGTGGCTGAGAGACCGTCGGCCCCCATCGCCGCCTACGTTCTGTGGTCTTCCCGCGCGATCTTGGCGCTCTTCAGGTGCAGGTGGAACCCCCCGGGCAGGATGTACAGCACGGTCACCAAGACGTAGAGCACGACACTTACGGTCGTGCTGAACGACGAGCAGGCGATCCCAATGAGGTACACCACCGGCCCGACCATGATCACCTGCTGCACGGAACGCACGAACTGCGGGTCAAGCTCCGGGGACACCAGCCGGTGATGGGCCGTCGCATACCACCAGTGCAGGGCGAGTGTAAGCCCGATAACGGCCAGGTTCGCCCCGTACACGATGACCGCCGCCGGCAGCCGGAAGTGCTCGCCGATCAAGGCGGTGGAGAAGGGTGCGAACCCGATACAGAGCAGGAACAGCAGGTTGATCCACAGCAGCATGCGATCGGCGCGACGGATGGTCACGAAATGAAGGTGATGGGCCACCCAGTACACCCCCAGCGTGATGAAGCTGAAGGCGTAGCAGATCAGCTTCGGCCACATCCGCGCAAGCCCGTCCCACAGGTCCCCGTTCGTGGCACCCGCCGGCAACGACGGCACCCGGATCTCCAGCACCAGCAGCGTCATCGCGATGGCGAACACCCCATCGCCGAGAGCCTCGATGCGGCCCGTGCTCAACTCGAACAGGGGCTCGCGTGCGGGCCTGTCCTCTGACACTCGCGCTCACCTGTGCCCCTTCAGTCGGCTCGCGCCGGCGGTCTCGACTCGTCGGTGTAGCCCTGGCTCACTTCGACGATGCGCCCGTCGGGATCGCGCAACCACACCGTGCGCCACCCCGGGATGAAGTCGCCGAAATCGAGCGGGCCGAGGGTGATGTCCGCCTCCGTCCCCATGGCCGCGAGCTGGGCGTCCACGTCGTCGACCTGGAACGCCAGATGCCGGAAGCCGGCGTCATGCGGCCCATCCCCCTCGCCGGGTCGTTCCGCACCGGCTCCCTCGGACGGGAACAGCTCCAGGTAGACGGCGCCCGACTTGAGGAACACGATCTGGGTGTCCCCCGCGAGCAGGACCCGGGCTCTGGCGAAACCAAAGTACTGCGTGTAGAACCGCTCGGTAGCCGCAGGATCGTGGCAGTTGAGATCCACATGAGAATACGCACACACGGGCATGGCGCCGGCCTCCCGGGGAGCAGGTTAGCTCAGCAGCTCGATGATCTTCTTCGCGAACAGGTGGCAGTGCCCGCCGGTGCGGGCCGTTACCAGGTCGCCGTCCACCACCACGTCCTCATCCACGTAGTGCGCGCCCATGTTGCGCGCGTCGCCGAGCAGGTTGTTGTGCACGACCAGTCGGCGCCCGCGCACCAACTCCGGCAGGGGCGCCACCAACCAGAGCCCGTGACAGATGATCCCTTTGAGGATGCCCGGCTGTGCGAACGCCCTCGCCAGGAAGGCAGTGGCCGGCGGAAGCTGCGCCACGTCTTCGGTATACCGCAGCCGATCGGCCACCATGCCCGCCGGCACGATCACTGCCGCGAAGGAGCGCAGGGCGTCATCGTCCAGGTGCTCAAAGCTCTCGCGGCAGTCGAGCGGGACCTTGTACTCATGCCCGTAGAACGTCAGCGACGGCTGGCCCCAGAGACGGCTCAGAAAATGGAGCTCCGCCCCCTCCTCCGGAAAGCGGTGCTCATAGTAGAAGATCTCGCGCTCGTAGTAGTCGCCCTCGATCAGCACGGCGATCTTCCTGCCCGGGAGCTTCATGGCACCCTCCCTCTGCTGCGGACTGGAACGTGGCGCGGCCGACGCGACCCTCGCGCGCCGCGATCGCCGTGCTGTCAACCGCAAGCACCTCCCCCGTCACCAACCCGCGCCTCATCGCCAACCGCGCCAGCTCATTCATCAGCAACTCCCCGAACCCCGCTCCCGCCAACGCCGCAAAGTGCCGGCCAAGCGCGTCGTGTGCCGGCCGTCGCTCTTCAGTCCCAAAACCACAACGCGCAGCGAAGTGGTCGTCCGTCGCCAACCGCTTCGCCAACGCCGTGAAGTCTGGTACCCGTTCCACCAGCCCCGCCAACAAGCACAGCGTCAACTTCAGCCGATCGTACCCCTTCGGGCCCCGACGGCCCGGCGGACGAACCCCAAGCGCCTTCTCTACCAACTCACGCACCGGCACGCGCCGCTTGATCCACCCCAGGAGGTCGCCTTCCACAGCTACCGTGTCGGGACCCAGCCACCCGGCGTCGAATCCCATACTGAGCCACTCCCCTGGTTCGAGTCCCGTCTCTTGCAGCTCGGTACTTCAAGCCTTGGGGATGTGGCTCCCTCGTTTTCACGCCCTTCGAGCCGGAGAACACGGGGCACAGGCAATTGCGCGAACGGCTCATCCGATCGTCTCCTGTTTGGCTCGCAGTGACGCATCACGTACCTTCTCAGAGTTCCGCCGACCCCGGGTGGTACTTCAGGCCGTTGACCGTGTAGCTCGCGATCACCGGCGTGCCGGTCTGTGCCGATCGCTGCACCACCCAGCTCTGGTCGGCGTCGGCCACGATACGCTGGCTCTTGGCGGCCGGCGGGTTCCACACGCTCGCGCGCCATTCCACCACAATATGCACCTTCGCCGTGTCGCCCCTGATCGTCGAGGAGACCTCCTTGAGCTTGTGGACCTCGTCGAAGAAGACCCGGGTGACCCGCTGATACCAGCCCTCGAACTCGGCCAGGCTGGTGAGCGTGGCCTCCGGGAACTTCATCTGGAGACCCTCGTCCGCGAGCAGGGGGAGCAGGTCCACCATCGGCGCGTGGACATCCAGTTTCCGGTACCACTGTGTGACCAGCTTCTTGACTTCCTTCTCAGTGAGCGCAGTTGCCATGTGCGATCCTCCTTGTGCCGCGGAAGCCTACTGCCCGCAGCGGATACCGATGAGCTCCGGGTGGGTGTCTCCCTCCAGCACCAGGTCGATCAGGAATGGACCCGGGTGTGCCAGCATCTGCCCAATGGCGGGACCAACCTCCGCCGGCTTCTCGACGCGCGTCGCCGCCACGCCCATTGCACGAGCCATCTCGTCAAACCGCAAGACCGGCGCTGACAGATCGAAGCTGAGGGGGAACGGGTGCTCGGGGAGCGATCGCTCCTGCCAGTAGGCCAGGATATTGAGCTGCAGGAGCCGGTAGGAGCCGTTGTTGCATACGACAAACTTGGCGGCGACGTTATGCCGGGCCGCGCTCCACAACGCCTGGATCGTGTACATGGCGCCCCCGTCGCCCGTGAAGCCGATCACGGCCCGATCCGGGTTCGCCACCTTCACGCCAATGGCCCCCGGGATGCCGACACCGAGCGAGCCACCGCGGGTCTGGAAGAACGATCCGGCCGTGCGGGGTGGCAGGTAGCGCGTCAGCGCCGGCGAGTTGGTGAGTGCTTCGTCAAAGATGATCGTGTCCTCAGGAACCTGCGCGGCGAGCTCTTCCATGAACCGGGCGGCCTGCATCGGGACGCCGTCGCACGTCGCCCGATCGCGCTGTCGTTCACTCTGGTCCGTGGCGCGCCGCTGCGCGGCCAGCTTCTCACGACGGTCCTGCGCAGCCGCCACCTGTCCGGCTGTCAGCAAACCGCGCAGCTCCCGGGCGAGCGCCGCCAGCGTCAGCTTGGGATCGCTCACCAGCCCGAGGTCCACCGGATGGTTCTTGGCGATCTCGTAGGCGTTCAGATCGATGTGGATAGTGCGCGCCTGCGGCCCCAGCACGTCGCCGAGCGTGGGGAAGACCTCGGGCACGAGGTAGGTGCCGCAGACGAGGTTTACATCGCCCCGCTGCAGGATCGGCAGACTGTGCGACCCGAACATGTGGCCGGTCTGTCCCTGGTAGAGGGGATGATCGTACGCGAAGTTGACCTCGCCGGCATCGCAGCCCCAGACCTCGGCCCCGAGCAGCTCCGCCACGGCGGTGAGCTCCTCCTGGGCCCCGGAGTACGCGACGCCGTCGCCCATGAAGATCATGGGGTGCTCCGCCGCGGCCAGCCACTGCGCGGCCTGCTGCAGGAGACCCGCCTCCGGCACAGTACGCGTCGAAGGCAGCGACGTCGGGATCACGGCCTCCGTCGTCGGGGCGTCCAGGACGTCCATCGGCAGGCAGACATAGACCGGTCCCATCGGCGCAGTGGCGGCGATCTTGATTGCGCGGCGCAGCGTGCGGAGCAGGGACGAGGGGTGCAACACCATCGTGGACCACTTGGTGACCGGCTCAGCGAGGGCCACCAGGTCCCCGGCCATCTGCGCGTCCATGGCCTGGTACTGGATGCCGGCGTCGCCGCCGATGACAACGAGTGGGGAATGGCCGCGCATTGCCTGGTACAGCGCGCCAATGCCATTGCCGACGCCGGGGGTGCTGTGAAGCTGGATCAGAGCAGGCCGTTGCGTAGCCCGGGCGTACCCGTCGGCCATCAGGACCGCGATCGACTCCTGCAGCGTCAGGACGTACCTCATCCCCTCGTAGTCCCCGAGGGCGTCGAGGAAGCCCTGCTCGACAGTGCCCGGGTTCCCGAACATCACGTGGATCCCGTCGGCCAGGAACTGCTCGAGGATGGCGAAGCGCCCGCTCCTGCCTGTCACGAAGCGTCCCCTCCACTACGCACCGAACCCCCCGGCTACGCGGACGAAGCGCAAGCTAGTCTGAGGCCCACACGGTGGCGGGCCCACGCGTTACCAACCGTAGCGTCGTAGGCCTTGCTCCAGGACGGCCAGCAGCAGTTCGCCGGTCTTGTACGAGTCGGCGGTGGAACGTCCGGTGATGAACGGGTAGTCTACGACGGCCGAGATCCGGCGGCCGACGTTCCCGTGGAACTGGCCCTCGCTGCCGACTGCGTCGCGGAGGATGAACTCCAGCGGGTACGGAGGAGGCCCCATGTTGAAGTCCACGCCAAGGAAGCCGGTCCCGTCCTTGTAGTCGTACTCCAGCGGATGGCCGGTTACGTGCTTGCCGGCAATGATGCTCCTGCGGATGTGGTAGTCGCGCGCGAAGGCGAGGCATGCCACGCCATAGCACTCCGCCGCAATCGGCTTGTCCGCCCCGTAGAAACCGAGAATGAGATCATGCACACGCTGGTTGTTGACCATGTCGACGATGGGGCCGCTCCCGCCGACCAGCAGCAGTGCGGCGTACTTGCCCAGGAGCTCGGTCAGGGCTGCGTCGCGTGCGTCGTTGTAGGCCTCGAAGTCGCGGATGAACGTTGCGGAGCTGGGGTACGGGCGTTCTGGCAGGAGGCCGACGAGGCTCAGGGGGCTGTCGAGCTTGGTCGAGGCCTCCACGGCTTTCACTTTCGCTGCCATCTCGGCACTGGTCACGCACTTGCCCAGGGGCGGGTCGAAGTAGTCTGGATCCATGCTGGGTGGCAGGGCGTGGGGCCGCTTCCCGGTCGCGGTCGCGAAGTCCACCTGGTAGCTCGCCCGCTCGAGTGTCTCGAGCGGCCCGATCAGCTCTTCTCCCCAGTAACCGAACTCCGAGAGGATGGTCAGGACCTGCTTGCTCATGCTGCTCCCCTCCCTGGGACGATCTGGCCTGCGATGGTCCCGAGCGCCCGGGCCCCGGTGCGCAGGCTCCGCGCGACCTCCGGCCAACCTGTGTTACCGCTCATCCTACTTCAGCAGCGGGCGGCGGTATCCCTACTCGGTCACCAAAAAAAAGGGAGGAACCAGCCGGCGCGCACGCGCCTCCGCGCCGAGGCAGGCTTCAACTGGGCTCCCCGGGGTGCCGTCCAGAGCCACTCTGGCGTGGCTTCGCGGCCGGAGAACGACTCTCCGGCCGCTCCTCGAGCATGGAGGACTTGTGGATGTCGACGGCGCAGAACGCAGGTAGCAGGGCCCCCCCATGTGCCCGGCCTGAACGGCCCCCGCGGGGGAGTGCCGGTGTCGTCCGAAGGAGTGTGCGCCATGGCACGAGGCCGCTGGCTTGTTGCGCCTGGCAGATCATGCTGGCTGTGTGTGCTCGCGTGGGCCCCGGTGGCTGTGGGGTACGCCGCCCCACGGGCGACGACACAGGACGACCGTCTCCTCGTCGAGGGGCGCGGCTTCCGGGCCGTGTTCTGGCGCGATACCGCGGACATGCAGCTTGAGCTCGTGCAGGCCGACGGCAGCTTTGCGCCGGTCACGAAGTCGCCCACCGGCCTGGTGTTCGGGGCCATGCGCGGGCCGGAGGTCCTGCCGGCCACCGGGCAGCGGGCGACATGGGCGAGTGCGACCGTCGGCGAGGCCGTGGTCGTCAGCCGCAAGGCAGTACTGGATGACACCCGCGCGGTGGTGTTGGAGCTGGAGTGCCTGTGCAGCGACGAGGGGGTCCTGATCGGCTCGCGCCTGACGGGCGCCCCGGGCGAACCGGCCATCGGCTGCCTGTGGTCGCCACCGCGTCTGAGCCTCGCCCCCGGCGGCTGGGATGAGTACGCGTTCTATGGTGCGGACGGACGGCGGCATGCCGGTGGGATTGCGGACCTGCAGCCGCTGCCGGCCTACGCGGGTGTCTCGCCATGGGGGCCACGGGGCGATACGGTGGCGCGGCTGGACCCGCACCACCCCGCACTCATCGTCCGCTCGGCGGAGCTCGGCCGCGGCCTCGGCGTGGTGTTCGTCGACTACGAAGCCGCGTGGCAGGGCGCCTCCTGCTTCCTGCAGCAGCACACGCCCGAGTCACTGTATCTGTACGGGGGGTACGCCCCTCCCTCGGTCGACCGGCCGCGGTGGGCGTGGCTTGCGCCCTTCCCCGTGAGCACCCCGGCACAGGAGCTGGCGCGGATCGAGACCCTCGTGCGCCTCGGCGCGACGATGGCCGCAGGGCACCGTGCGACGGCGCCGCCGGTGCCGGCGCAGTGGCTCACGCCACTGCCCGACTTCCCCGCCGCCTTGCGGCGCAGCCAGCCCGTGCAGGACATCAACGACGCCATGGTCTACACGGTGAATGAGGACACGAACTCGGCCCGGGGGGTGGAGCTGGCGCGCAAGGTGGGCTCCGATGTGCTGGTCCGGGCCTGGTTCAAGTGGGGCCAGGCCCCGCCGGTGGCGAAATGGCAGGAGATCCCCCCGCAGGTGCATGCGCTGGGGGCGCTCTTCGGCGGCGGGATCACCTGCAGCGCGCTCTACGACACCGAGAACGGCCTATCCCGCGAGCAAGTGCTGGACATGGCGACGCGCGACCCGGCCGGGAAGCTGGTGGATGCCTGGGACACCGCCGGCATCCGGCACGGGTCGCTGTCGAGCCCCGCGTATCTCGACTATCTCCTGCGCTGGTGTCACGAGCAGATCGATGCCGGGGTGGACTATCTGTTCATGGACGAGCATCGCGCCGCCCTCAGCGCGCAGGAGGGCTATGACGACCACTCGCTGGCGGACTTCCGCCGCTACCTGCTCGAGCTATGTCCGCCGACGCGGGGCTGGGCGCCGGCGGACCCGCGCTGGCGCAGCGAC
>CAZIWQ010000016.1:11896-19946 GCA_964542355.1 uncultured Armatimonadia bacterium | reverse complement strand
GGCCCCCGAGGCGTAGCGGCCGGCTGAGTGCCCTCCAGAGCCATTCCGGCGTGGCGCTGCGGCCTCGGAACGGCCTCTCGGCCGCTCGGCTAGCATCTCGCTCGGTACCGACCGGCGACCATGCGTGCTGACCGCTGCGCGGTCCGCCAGCGAAGGATCAGCATCAGCCGAAGGCGCTTGTGGGCGGAATGTGATCCTACGTCGCGGCGGCTCCTGTGAAGCCGCATGCGCTCCTCAGGATGGCATCGGCCCGGAGGCCTGGTTCGTGCGGCCGCCGATGGGCCGGCCACAAGACCGCGGCGTCGTCCCGAGGGGCTTCCCGACCCGTAGCCCCCACCACCTGGAGGAAGAACCACCGTGCAACGTCCCCTGTCGCTATGTGTTTGCGTCGCCCTGGTGCTCGGCGCGGGCGGGTGGGCCCGCTGCCAGCAGAACGAGCTCAAGTCGTTCGGTAGCGGCTTCATTGTCGACGCCCGGGGGTATGTCCTGACCAACGAGCATGTCGTCCACCGCGCCAAGTCGGTCAAGGTGCTCATCAACCGCAAGGACAGCTTCATCGCCACCGTGCTGAGTGTGGATGCCGATCACGACCTGGCGCTGCTGAAGATCGAGGCCGACAGGCCGCTGGCTGCGATCCCCATCGGGAACTCCAGCGAGGTGAAGCGCCAGCAGAACGTGATGGCCATCGGCTTCCCGTTCGGCGAGGGGGCCATCACCTCCACCAGTGGCCGCATCGTCTCGATCCGCGAGGAGGGCGCCAATCAGCTCCTGGTCACCGACGCGGTGGTGAACCCCGGCAACAGCGGCGGTCCGCTGCTGAACGATCGCGGGGAGGTGATCGGTGTGATCCGCTCGCTGCTCCTGGCCGAGGTCGGTGGCGCTCGCGTCAAGGCCGGGGAGATCTACGCCATCCCGATCAGCTTCGCGCTGCCCATGCTGGCCGCGATCCCGGGGTACGACTGGTCCGCCGTCGGTAAGGCGCAGCAGACGATGGAGCTCTCGGTGCTGGACAGCAAGGCGTCACCGGCAGTGGTCCAGGTCCTGTCCGACCGCGTCGAGCCCGGCACGATCGCCGGGGCCTCCGGACAGGAGCGCGATGCCTTCAAGGAAGACGCCCTGGCGCTCATCAAGTCCTACATCGATCGCATGGAACTCAAGTACGACGTCGATACGGGGACGGCCAAGCCGGTGATCACCGTCGCCGTCAAGATGGACAATGCCACCCACCATCTGCGCATCGTGATCGATGCGGAGAACGAGCTCGTGTACCTGTTCCTGAACCGCTTTGTCACCGTCGCTGAGAAGAGCCCGCAACTGGCCAAGGTGTTGCGGGCCTTGATGGACTACAACTGGCAGCTCAATGTTGGCAAGTTCGAGTGGGACAAGAGCGACGGCGAGGTCCGCTACTCTTACACCTTCACCACGGAAAACGGGGTGGGCTTCGAGGCCTTCGAGGCCATCTTCGTGACTTTGCTCAAGACCGGCGACCGGCTGTGGCCCGAGCTCTCGAAGCTCGCCGAAGCAGCTCCCGCGCGGCAGAAGGGGCCGTAGGATGCCACCGGACAACAAGTCGAGCAAGCTGTGGGGGGGGCGGTTCTCCGCCGAGATGGCCGACATCGCCCTCGAGTTCTCGGAGTCGACCGGCGCCGACGGCCCGATGGTGCCCGAGGACATCTGGGGTAGCGAAGCCCATGCCATCATGCTGGCGACGTGCGGCATCATCTCGCTTGCCGACCTGCGCGAGATCCTGCGCTGGTTGGAGCAGGCTCGCGCCGCGTGGGACGACGGTAGTTTCGAGCTCAAGCGCGAGCTGGAAGACGTCCACATGAACGTCGAGACCTACCTACGTGCCGGGGCGGGCCCGGAGATGGGAGGGCGGCTGCACACCGCGCGCTCGCGCAACGATCAGGTTGTGACCGACTGCAAGCTGCATACGCGCCGGCGCCTGCTCGACAGCCGCGACGCGCTGCGGGGCCTGCGCGAGGCCCTCCTGGCGCGTGCGCAGGGCCTCGAAGAAGCCGTCATGCCCGGCTACACGCATACCCAGCATGCGCAGCCGGTCTCGGTCGCCTTCTGGCTGACCGGCCATGCAGCCATGCTGGCGCGCGATGACGAGCGCCTGGCGGACGCCTACGGTCGCACCAACCGCAGCCCGCTTGGCGCGGCGGCCCTCGCCGGCACTTCCTTTGCCACCGACCGCCGCCTCAGCGCCGACCTGCTCGGCTTCGACTCCGTGCAGGAGCACAGCCTCGACGCCGTGGGGTCACGCGACTTCGTCGCCGAGACTGTCGCCGCGCTGGCGATTCTCATGGCCGGGCTCTCCAAGCTGGCCGAGGAGTTCGTGCTCTGGTCCAGCTACGAGTACCGGATGCTCACGATCGATGACGCCTACTCCTCCGGCTCGAGCATCATGCCCCAGAAGAAGAACCCATGCATCGCCGAGCTGACCCGGGGCAAGGTCGGGATCGTCTACGGCCGCCTGATGCAGGTGTTGACCATGATGAAGGCCCTCCCCAGCGGCTACAACCGCGATCTGCAGGAGGATAAGCCCCCGCTGTGGGAGGCCTTCGACTGCGCCGAGCGGTGCCTGAGTGCCGTCACGGAGATGGTCAAGACCGTCACGTTCAACCTGCCGCGGATGCGGGAGCTGGTCTCCGGCAACTTCGCCACTGCCACTGAGCTCGCCAATGTGCTCGTGCGCGAGCGCGGCCTGCCGTTCCGCACCTGCCATGAGATCGTCGGGTCGGTGGTGGGGAGTCTCGCCCGTGAGGAACGGACGCTGGATGATCACGCCCGCGTCCGGGAGATCCTGGCGGAGCACGGGCAGGACCTCGGCGTGGCGGAGATCGCCGCGATCGTCGACCCGGTGGCCTGCCTCCGGCGACAGGTGAGTCTCGGCAGCACCGGGCCGGAGGCCGTGCGGCAGATGATGGCCGCTCTCACGCACGGTGTTCGGCAGTCGGGCCTCGAGGTGGCCGCCGCCCGCGATCGGGTCCAGGATGCCCACGCCCGCACGATGGGCATCGTCGCGCGCGTGCTCGCGGGGGGAGGCATCGAGTCCTAAGGGAGCCGCCGGAGACCCGTGTTGAGCCGCCGCGGGGCTCCCGCGATGGCTGGCACCGGCCCCGGCATGCCGGGCGGTTGCTCCTCCAGGGGGATCACCATGGCACTGTGCCAGGCTCAAGTGCTGCGTCGTGACGATGTCGCGCCGGGACACCACCTCCTCGAGCTGGAGTGCCCGCCGGTGGCACAGTGTGCTGCGCCCGGGCAGTTCGTGCATGTCCGCGTCGGCGGCACCAGCGACCCCCTGCTGCGGCGGCCGTTCAGCATCATGCTGTGCGACACGCGCCGGGGGCACCTCCAGATCCTGGTGCGCACCGTGGGACGGGGGACCGAGCTCCTGGCCCATGCGGCCCCCGGCAATGTCCTCGACCTGATGGGGCCCCTCGGCAACGGCTTCCCCTTGCCCGCCGACGCACACGAGCCCCTGCTGGTGGCCGGTGGCGTCGGGGTCGCGCCGCTGGTGTTCGTCGCCGACGCCCTGCAGTTGTCGGCCGCCGAGCACTACGTGCGCGGCCTGTTCGGTGCCGCCACCGAGGACGCCCTGGTGTGCTGGCAGGAGTTCGCCGGGCGCTGCGATGAGTTTCAGGCAGCGACCGAGGACGGGAGTGCCGGGGTGGCCGGACGGGTCACCGACCTCATCGGCGAGCAGTTCGCGCGCGGCAACATCGACTGTGTCTACACCTGTGGCCCGCGACCGATGATGGCGACCGTCGCCGAGCTGTGCGCCGCCGCCGACATCCCGTGCTGGGCCTCGCTGGAGCAGTTCATGGGCTGCGGCATCGGCGCCTGCCTCGGCTGCGTCGTCCCCACCCGGGGGGAGACGCACTACGAGCGCGTCTGCACCGATGGGCCGGTGTTCGACAGCCGCCACGTCGCATGGGAGGAGGAGGCGCGCCAGTGACGAGTGTCGACCTGACTACGCGTCTGGGCCCGCTCACCCTCAAGAACCCGTTGCTCGCCGCCTCCGGGACCTTCGGGTTCGGCGAGGAGTACGCCCACTATGTCGACCTGTCGTGCTTCGGCGCCATCGTGGTGAAGGGCGCCACCCTCCACCCGCGCGACGGGAACCCCCCGCCACGGGTGATCGAGACGCCGGCCGGGATGCTCAACGCCATCGGGCTGCAGAACCCGGGCATCGATGCGATCATCGCGCACAAGCTGCCGTTCCTGGCGCAGTTCGATACCGCGGTGATTCTCAACATCTCCGGGGAGAGCATCGAGGAGTATGTGGAGATGGCTCGGCGGAGCGACGGTGTCGCCGGCGTCGCCGCCCTCGAGCTGAACGTGAGCTGCCCCAACGTCGCCCGCGGGGGGATGCAGTTCGGTCTCGATCCGCGGCTCGTCCACGACCTCGTGGCAGCCGTACGGGCGGCAACGACGCTCCCGCTGATCACCAAGCTCTCTCCGAACGTGACTGACATCCGCGGTACGGCACGCGCCGCCGCGGAAGCCGGCAGCGACATCCTGTCGCTGATCAACACGCTGCTGGGGATGAGTATCGACGTGGCCCGCCGCCGCCCGGCGCTATCCAACGTCACCGGCGGGTTGTCCGGCCCGGCGATCCGGCCGGTGGCCGTGCGGATGGTGTGGCAGGTCGCCCGTGAGCTGCCGACCCCACTCATCGGGATGGGAGGCATCATGACCGCCCGCGATGCGCTCGAGTTCATCCTCGCCGGCGCCAGCGCGATTGCGGTCGGGACGGCCAACTTCGTCTTCCCTGAGGCGGGCCCCCGGGTGCTTGACGGGATCGTGCACTACTGCCAGGAGAGCGGCGTCAGTTCGCTCACCGAGTTGGTCGGTGCCGCCCAGCGCACGTGAACCGGGCCGCCACTCGCCGCGCTGTTGAGCCGGGACTCGCGCCCGGCCGGCCCTCGCCGTACCGGGGGCCGGGGGGCGGTCGCCGCTGCTATCTGCTCATTCGCTAGCTGCTATCAGCTCTCCGTAGGGGCCCAGCCATGAAAGCCATGCTCCCTCCGCTCAATGTCGCCCCCGGGGTCCACCAGGAGCTCGTGGCCCTCACCCGGGCGTGTCTCGCGGCATGCCGGTCACGCGCCAAGGATGGCACGGTGCTGTTCCGGCCCGACGCGACGGGGGGCGAGGATGCCATGTGGACGCGTGACCTGTGCTACCTGCTGGAGGGCGCCGGGGCGCTCATGGACCCGCGAGAGATGCTGGCCGCCATCGACTACCTGTTGGCCGGGCAGCGCGAGGACGGCGCGGTCCCCGACCGCCGCGGGGCGGACGGCGTCCCTGTCTACGCCGCCGGTCCGGCGGACACCCCGCTCGGACGCGAATGCCCCACCGACAACCCCGCCTTCATGGTGAAGCTGGTCGCTGCCTACGTGCGCACGACCGGCGACATTCGGGCCTTCCTCGACCGGCGCGACGCCCTGTACCGGGCCGTCGATACCGTGCCGCTGTCGCCCGACGCGCTCGTCTGTGTCGACCGCAACCGCCCCCATACCGAGTACGGGTTCACCGACCGCATCGCCAAGACCGGGAACGTGTTCTTCTCGACCATGCTGTACTGGGAGGCCTGCCAGACGCTGGCCAAGCTGTGCGCCCGGGCGGAGTACCACGACGAAGCCCATGACTGGTACGAGCGCGCCGAACCCACCTCGCACCGCATCGGGGATTTCTGGGACGAGGACTGGGGGCTGTTCTGGGCGGCCAGCGAGTGGTGCCATCAGCCCGACCTGTGGGGCAGCGCCTATGCCTGTGTGGTGCGCGTGGCCACCAAGACTCAGGCCCGGCGCATCGCCGAGTACTTCCTCGGCGCCGGGGCCGACTGCGTGCTCCATGGGCACCTGCGCCATCTGCCGGCCGGCCAGTATTGGCACCGCACGCTGCGCGACGTGCCGCGCGATACCCACCAGAACGGCGGCTTCTGGTCGATCCCCTCGGGTTGGCTGGCACAAACCGTGTTCCTGGTCGACCCGCCGGCCGCCATCCGCCTCATCGACGACGTCCTCGCCCAGTTCCTGGCCCACGGGGTCAATGAGTGGATCAGCCCCTCCGGCGGCCAGGTCCCCGGCCACGTGGCCAGCGTCGCCAACGTCCTGGGAGCCGTCCAGCCCAGCAAGAAGCTCGCGCGCCCGTCCGAACGGTAGCCCCCCCACGCGCAGTGGAACACGCCACCCCGCGCCGCGGTCCAACCGCCAACCACAGACCATTCCACGGAGGTGTTTGTGATGCGGCAATGGTGGCGTCGTGCTCTGGTCGTGACGGTGCTGGCGATCGTGGCGTTCTGCGGGGGGATGGCGGTGGTGGGGTACCGGGCCGGCGGCGTCGCGGTCGAACGCGCCGGCGTGCAGATCGCCCAGGCGGGCGCTGCCCCGGACGCCGTCGTCGGCCGCGGGTCCGACGATGATGCGCTGGATCGGCTCCTGGCGGCCGTGCGTGTCGAAGACCCCGTGGCCTACAAGGGCGTGACCCTGTTCCCCCTCAACCTGCGCCGTGACTACACCGACTTCTTGCCCCGCACCTTCGACGAGGCCGTCGAGGACCACGACCTGATCGTTGAGGAGGTCGCGGGGGGTGAAGTCAATGCGGTTCGCGTGAAGAACAGCGGCGCGCGCGAGGTCTTCATCATGGCGGGCGAGATCATGACCGGCAGCAAGCAGGATCGCACCGCCCAGCGCGATGTCCTGGTCGGCCGGCGGAGCGGCTGGCTCCGCATCCCGGTGTACTGCGTGGAGGCCGGTCGCTGGACCGTGCGGACACCACAGTTCGGCACCAGGCGCGCGATGGCGAACCCCGCGCTGCGCGGACTGGCGAGCGGGGGTGCGGCGCAGGAGAGCGTCTGGGAGGAAGTCGATCGCGCCGCCCGCACACAGAGCGTCCCGCAAACCAGCGCGAAGGCGTTCCAGGAGATCTACGAGAACAAGGGAGTTAAGGACCACCTGGAGGAGTACGTGACCGGGCTGAAGCTGCCACGCGACCATGATCTCGTCGGCTTCGTCGCGTTTGACGGCGAACGTGTCCTGGGGGCCGACGTGTTCGGCAGCCCCGCCCTGTTCGCCGAGTTGCGCGACAAGCTCACCCGCTCCTACCTGCTCGCCGTGAGCCGGGAGCGCACCGTGCCTCGCCACCGGCCGACTGCCGAGGATGGCGCCCACTATCTGGCTCGCGCCTGGTCCGCGTGCTGCCAGCGCACCTCCCTCGATAGTCCGGGCCTGGGCGAGAGCTACCGCCTGCGCAACCTCCGCCAGGTCACTGCCGGGGCCGCTCTGGTGTACCACGACGAGGCCGTCCACCTGAGCCTGTTCCCCGAGACGGTGCGAGAGCCGGTTCCCATTCTGCGCGAGGAGGGGACTCCGGTCCCCCGCCCGCAGTCGCAGCGATGAGGCTCGCGCTGCGACCGAGTCGCCCGCAGTGGGCGCGAAGGCGCCCACTGCCACCGCGGCACCTGCCCTCCCCCCGGCCCTCTCCCGGGAGCAGCGCAGACCCACCTCCCCGCTCCCGCCGTCTCCCACGCTCCCACGCTCCCATGTTCTGGCCGTCCGTGGGGTGCGCAGGAATCCTCCGCGCCGGTCGCGAATGACTCCCCGTCACTTCATCCCTGTCCATCGGAGACACCGCCTTGGCCGAGAACCTGTGGCACGCACTCGAAGGCCTCCCGCCCTGGCTGGTGGTGGCCCTGCTCTCTGCCGCGCCCATCAGCGAGGTGCGGGGCGGGATCCCGGTGGGGATGGCGTACTACCACATGCCCCTGTGGACGGTGCTGCCGATCGCCATCATCTCGGCCGTGGTGATCGTCCTGTGGGTGCTGCCTGCGTACAACTGGATGGCAGCCACGTTCGACCGCACGCCCGTCCTCGGTGCGATCTTCCGGTGGCTCACCAGCCACGCTCAGAAGCGGAAGGCCTTCGTCGACCGGTACGGCTTTCTGGCGGTGACGCTGTTTGTCGCCGTGCCGTTCCCGGGCTTCGGCGGCTGGACCGGGAGTGTCCTGGCGGCGGTGTGCCGCCTGTCATTTGCCCAGTTT
>CAZIWQ010000016.1:0-11886 GCA_964542355.1 uncultured Armatimonadia bacterium | reverse complement strand
GGCCCTCGGGCTGGCGCTGGTCCTGGGAACGGTGATCGCCAGCCTCATCGTGACCGGGCTCACGCTGGGAGGCATCCACGCGTTCGATACGATCCAGTTGCCGCAGTGAACCACAGGCTGAAGCACCCACGATTGCCGGCCCACCGGGGGAGGCCGGTTCATCCACGCCGCAGGAGGCTGCCATGCCCGGGTCTGAGAATGTAGTCCGCATCGAGTTCGAGCGGTCGCCCGCATACCGGCTTGTCGCCGCCGATGGCGCGTGGGGTGGCCCCACTCCCCGGGGACACATCCTGGTGAACTTCTTTGTCGACGTCCCGACCTCGCCCCTCTCCGTCACCCATGGCCTCAGCGAGGACGGGCAGCTCGGACCCGAACTGGATCGCAGCCCGGTGGCACAAGAAGGCACCCCGCGCGTCTCCCGCGAGTTTGAGGTGGGAGTGTTGCTGTCGCCCGATGATGCCGAAGGCGTCGCCCGCTGGCTGCTGGAGCAGGTTGAGCTGCTGCGGGGCGACATCGGCGGCTGAGGCCCCATGTGGGCGCCGGGGGTCGACTGGGAAGGGATCTCGGTCTGTTGCCCGCCGCGTCCCCGCACCGCCCTGTGGAGGAGCGGCCGCGAACGTGCTGCGAATCCGCGGCGGTTCGCTCAGAGGCTCGTAGAGCGCACTCACGGTTGTTTCCTCGCCAGAGACCCCGGCCGGAACACAGCGGCCTGTGCCAGACCCGAGGCGCACTCACCTGACGTAGAATGCCCTGGGGGGCGGGCGCCGAAGGCCCGCCCCCCAAGGTTCATCCGGACTGGTGAGCCCCGAAGCAGTACTGGCTCTGTGGCCCCCGATTACCCCGCGGATGGGATATACAGGTACATCAGTTCCGGGAACGCCTGGACACTGTACTGGGAGCCCCGGGAGCCCTGCGGGCTGATGTCCAGGTCGAGGAGGATGTGGTACGGACAGGCCTCTCCCGCGCTGAAGGCGTGGTAGGCGGTGGTGCTGCCATAGGTATGTCCGTTGGCACCCACCACGATGTCCCAGGAGTCATACTCGTACCCCGAGGTCTTCTGGGTCCAGTAGCCCCACACCTTGGCCTGGATGCTTGACGCGCTCCAGAAGCTGTTGGAGCAGTCCGTCGTCAGATTGCCGCCGACAGCCAGCTTCTGACTTGCCGAGCCGCAGATGACGGGAAGGGCGATGCCGCTCTTGATCTTGAACCATTCGTCTACACCGTCATAGCCCCGGGTCAGTTCCCCAATCGCCTGGCAGGAGGGCATGTCCGTCGTGTTGCCATCGCTAGTCAGGTTGAACTCGCTGGTGTCGCTGCAGCTCGTCGACTGACTGTGCTGGTACCACACGTCCGGGCTGTGGCGCAGTGCGAGAGTAGCATGCCCATACTCGTGGGCGCCGGCGGTGCTGGCGGTGACCATGTTCATGTTGTCATCGTACCAATGGACGATGAACGTGTTTGCCTGTCCGGCGTGCGCCGACTCGTGGGGATAGGTGGTCCTCACCACTGCGTCGTAGAACTGTGGGTCGGGGTCGTTGTACTTGGCGATGTCGAGCCGCGTGGCGGCGTCGAACTTGATATGGCCGGAGACAGAAGACGGAGCCAAGGAGTTGTCCGTCTGCTCGAAGGTCGCCCAGCTCCACTGGGCATAGGCCTGCGCCGCACCGCTCGGCCACAGCCAGAAATGCTCGACCTCGTTGTACCGGAGGGGGTAGCCAGGATCGGCGGTCTGCCCGAGAGGCACCAGCTTCATGTTGGTCATCAGGTTAGGGTAGTTGCCGTCTTGCACCTTGTATTGTGCATGGAGGTCCTCGACCTCCTTCGGCTCACCGACCACCCGGACATTGAGGCCGAACGAATGCCGTGAAGGGGATAGCTGGGCCGCGATGAAGTCGGCCCGGGCCCAGATCTCGTCGACCTGATCGGGCAGGACTTGGACACTGAGCGGTCGGGGGCTGTCGGCGGTGAAGGCCCCGATCCCTGTGCGCAGGTCGCACTGCGACACCGCGATCCGGTCTGTGCAGCGCAGGAACTCCTCCACTTCCTCGTCGATCATGGGCTGGAGCTTCGTGGTGAGCCATTGCTGGGCGGTACCGGGGTAGTCGGCGGGACGCACCTGCCGACCCGTCGCCTGTGCGGGGACGGCGACGCTGCTGGTCCAGTCGTTGTCGCGCTGGTGCAGCGCATCCATCATCATGGTCGCACCCTTGAGTTGGATCTGGATGAGCTGCTTGAAGTATGCCTCCAGCGACGCATAGCAACTGAACTCCGGCCCGAAGGGCGTCTGCTGCGTGATGAGCAGGTCCGTGAGGGCACTCAGAGCACCGTAGCTCACGCCCGCGACCTTGCCGACCATGCCCGAGTAGATCTGGTAGACGCACTTGTCGATGTCCACCGCGGACGTGCTAAGCACATCGTTAGCCAAGCTGGCCGCGGCCGCCTGGCCTGCCGCGGTACCGATCATACTCACGTCCATGGCCTGGAAGTTCGCATACTCGTTGTTAATGTCATCCTGGGCATCTTTCATTGATAGATCGCTCTCGTAGCTCTCGAGAGTAGTCAGCTCTATCTGCACCTCTGAAAGAAGATCCGACAACTGCTTCTTTATGTCGTTTAGATCACCAATAATCTGGCCCAGATCGGCTTCCATCTCAGTGAACGCCTGCTGATCCTGACTATCGCTGCCGCTCCCGCCCGTTACCAGCGAGAGCAGCCACCCCATACCCTTCGATGTCACGTACTTTGCGGCTGCGGCGCCGAGTTGCTTGAGGATGAAGCTGGCGGCCGCAGCACCAGCTCCCTGGCCTGTATCACGGAGCGGCGGCGAGCTCGACGAGCCTCCGCAGCCGACCGCCGCCAGCACCAGAGTGAGAGCAAGCAACCAACAGATGATGGCGCGGACGCGACGGAAGCGGTTCGTGCGTGCGAAGAGCATCGTTGACACACTCCTGGGTTGGGTTGTACTGCGGGGTCACGGCGTGGAGAACCATAGAGGCGATCAGCAGAGCCCGGAGGTCTGGCTCACTGTCTGGGGGTCCGGTCGTAAAGGCCACATCCGGCCGGCCCCCGAGCCGTAGCGGCGGGCTGAGTGCCCTCCAGAGCCATTCTCCCGTGGCTCGCGGACCTGGAGCGGCTCTTGGCCGCTCTTGTATTCGGGCGAACTGAGAGGCTCCTCCGGGGAAGCAGGGTGCCTGCGGTGGCCTTCAGTGCACTGGGGTCGACACGGCCGAGAACCCGACCCCGCCGGCCCTGAGGGGGCACGGCGGCGGAGGCCAGTACCCCGGGCTAGGCACACGCAAGCTTGGGAGGCTAAGGCGTAGCATCCATTCCGCCGCCTGCCGGTATGCGCCTCTGCTCCCCCGAAGGCGCCTCACATGCGGCCAGTCATGATGCGGCCCCATTCTACCCAGCTCGCCTGGTACTGTCAACCCTTCGGTGCAGCTTCGGTGCAGCAGTGCAGTGGTCTGAGGACCGGCTGACAGCGTGGCTGCCGCGCCGGCCGGACCCCTAGCGTTGAACGGCCGACTTCACGGCTTGACCGGGGGGAGGCGCTTGCCGCCTAGCTGCGCGATGAACAGGGCGCCGCGATCGCGGGCCGTCCAGGTGTCGAACACAAGCTTCGTCCCGTCCGGCGACCAACTGGGGCGTGAGCCGTGCAGGAGCTTGAGCGGCGGATGCGGGTCGTCCAGCACCTGCACGAGGATGTCCCAGCTCGCCGACGGGTGGTCCTCATCCGTCGTATACGCCAGGCGCCGGCAGTCGGGGGCCCAGGCCGGTCCGGAGTACCCGAGGCGTGCCCCGACATAGTCCGCGCTGATGCGCCGCGGTGGCAGTGACCCATCGAGCCGTGCGACCACGATGTGATGCGCCGGCCCCCCCTCCCGTTTCTCATCCCACTTCGTATACATGTACGCCACGCTCTTGCCGTCGGGGGCAACCGCCACGTGGTTGGCCTCGCCGCTGGGCGGGAGGCGAAGGCCCGACGGCTGCCGATCCGAGCCATCAGGCTTGATCGTGTAGAAGCGGAAGGCATCACAGCACACGATGCGGTCGGTGCCCGGCAGCGGTGCCGCATTACGGCAGATGGCTGCCTCCGGGCTCAGGCACTTCGGCGTCTCGTCGCCGGCCGCCGATGTGATGAAGCTGCGGGTGCGGGTGCCGGTGGGCTCATAGAAGAAGTCGAACAGGAGATGCTTGCCGTCCGGCATCCAGTTGGCGTACTGCGCGCCGCCGCCGGTAGTAGCCGGCTTCGGTGGCTGGCTGCCATCGGCGGGCACTACGTAGACCTCCCAGGTGCGCAGGTTCTCCGGCTTCGCGATGCCGGAGAACGCGAGCATCGTCCCATCCGGCGAGAAGACCGGCCGCTGGTCGATGGAGGGCATCGAGCGGACCTCCTTGACCGCTATCACTACGAGACCGTACTTCACGGCCCACGCACGCTCGGTATCGACTTCCGCCTCCAGAAAGCGGTCCCAGTACTTCTGCGCCTCCTCCTCCTCCGCCTGACCCTGCCCCTGGATCAGCAGCGCCATGCCGTAGAGCGCGTCCGCGCACTTGGGGTCCTTGTCCAGTGCCTGTTTGAACCGGGTGGCGGCTTCGGCGAAGTTCCCCGAGCGGTTGGCGAGCTCGCCTGCCAGCGCGAGCACGGCGGCATTGTCGGGGGCCATGCCGAGCGCCGTGTCGACCGCCGCCGCGGCCTCCTCCGGCTTCTGACCGTCGAGCGCGACGTGGGCCAGGCCCACGAACGCCTCGGGGCCCTTGGGACTGATCGCCAGGGCCGCGAGGTACTCGGTCTTGGCGGCCTCGAGCTTCCCCTGGCGCCGCAGCAGGTCACCCAGCCGCACATGGCCCGTGGCGGAGGCCGGGTTGAGGTCGATGACCGTCTCCAACTCCTCCGCGGCCCGGTCATACAGCTTCAGCCGCGTGTAGACGCCCGCCAGGACCAGGTGTGGGCGCGTCGCCTGGGCGTCCTCCTTGACCCACGTGCGGCAGGCCTCAACGGCGGCCTCAAGGTTGCCAGCGGTGATCAGCGCCTCGATCTGCTGCCCCCTGTCGGCGATGGGGGCTTGCGCGAAGAGCGGAACAGACACAAGTGCGAGTGACAACGCAGCGACTGCACCCAGCGTGCGTGGCAGCATGGCTTTCCCTCCCGCGAGCATATCCTGTGGGGCTGGTCTCGGCTGTGGCGATGTGGCTCACTGCGGCACCAGTGTACTGCTATCGTGAGAAACGCCGAGGACGGGAAGCGGTTCCGCCAACTCGCGGCCGGCGCCCGGGAAGAGCGGCTGAGATGCCTTTGTGAGGCCCCAAAGCCACCCTGGAATGGCTCTGGAGGGCACTCAGCCGGCCGCTACGTCTCGGGGGCCGGCCGGCAGTGGATTCCTCGGCCGGGTCTCTAGGCGAACGTCCTGGTGCCCGTGAGCGACGATGGCTCAGTTATCGGCGCACACGATGGTATCCCTTTGGCATACAGTTCCTGCGCAATTCCGGAATACGTTACTCTCCTTTTGGTTTACTCCTCGGTGCCTGAGAGGTATACTCACCCTAAACTTGACCGGAACATGAGCCACGGGGCTGCTCTGACAGCTTGTGCTGCTGTACTCGCAATGGCGGTAGTGGCAGTCCGGCCGTCACGGCCGGAGCCGGCCGCCCCGACGGTGGTGGATGATACCTGTGCCGATAGTCCCTGTACCCGGAGGTGCTCACTGATGCTCGGGGGAGCGAAGCGGCGACGAGGAGCGGTATACGCAACGGTCATCTTCGCGCTACTGGCGTTGCTCGGGATGGCCGCGATGACGATCGATGTGGGCACGATGGTGATCGCCAAGCAGCAGTTGCAGGCAACGGCCGATGCGGCGGCGCTGGCCGGCGTCGGTGTGTTGATGCAGGGGCTGAACTCGGAGGCGGCAACCCAGGCCGCAGTGAACACCGCCCTCGAGAACACTGTGGTGGGAACCGCGCACCAACTGGACGCGGCCGCAGACATCGTCCTCGGCGTCTGGGACTCCGACACGGAGACGATCGTGCCCTGGTTCGAGGCGGATACCGGCGAGGTGGCGGCCCAGGGCGGAGTCCTGGCGGTGCAGGTGACAGCGCGGCGGACGGAGGACTCGACCGACGGGCCCATTGCGCTGCGGTTCGCCAGGGTGCTGGGGCACGACTCGGCCAACATCACCGCCACCGCGACCGCGGGGCTGCGTGTGGCCGAGAAGAAGCGGCCGCCCGTCGAAGCCATCATCGTGCAGGACTACTCGGGCTCGTTCGGTTCCGAGTTCACCTACGCCCGGGATGCCAACTACGAGTTTGCGACCCTGTTCGGGAGCGTCGCCATGGCGGGTGCCGAGCCCGGCAAGGGTGACCGCTGCGGCTACGTCGGGTTTGGCGACTACACCATCAACGCCACCAACTACCCTTCAGCCGGCTGGGCCAAGGTCTCGGGCTATCCGTACCTGGCCTGGTCGCAGAGTAATGTCAGCCGCAACTACCCGCTGACCATCACGCGGATGGACACGGCCACCGACCGCGCGACAGTGTGCAACAAGTTCAAGAGCTCGGCGACCAACAAGGTCTTCCACTTCTCATGTGGTGACCACATGACGCCACGGCGGAACCCGGCCACCGGGAACTACTACACCAGCAGCACGAACACCGCGGCGGGTCTGTACTCTGCGCTGGCGGACTATCAGAATGCCGATGGTACCTGGAAGAACCCCGCCGCCGATCATGTCGTGATCATCGTCAGTGACGGGATGCCTTTCTGCCACAACGCTGCCAAGCCCTACGGCTACAAGGACAACTACGGCAAGTGGGTCCCGGCCAAGGAAGAGGTCTGGAGCAAGGCCCAGACCCAGGCGGCGGCGGACTACCTCGGCAGCCTCGGCGTCCGCCTGCATGTCGTGACCCTGTGCCAGGACGGGGGGGGCACCAACTACGGCTTCTCCGGCTCCGACGCCGCCTTCAACGCGGGTCTCGTGCAGAACGGGGGCCTCGCCTTTCTGACCGACTACGCCCCGCGACTGACCGAACTGATGGTCGGCGTGGCGTCCGTGGAGTTCGGGCAGGCGTCGCTGATCCGGTGAACGGGGACGGCAACGGCACACCGGGGTAACCACGGAAGACACGGAAGGCACGGGAGACGGCGGAAGGCACACACCTGACGGATGTCGCACCTCCCCGACCGGCTCAGACCCAGAAGCCGTACGTGGGGATACCGCGGAAGATGCCGATGAGTGTCCACACGCTCCCCACCACGAACTCGCCCAGCACGAGGCCGAGGAAGAACGGCATGGCGCTGCGGTAGAGCCTGGCGCGGCCGTAGCGCAGGATCACGGCCTTGATCGTCCAGGCGATCAGTAGCGGGAGCCACAGGCAGTTCATCGACCAGCCCCCCGAGACGGCAAAGCCGATGGGGTGGAAGGGCCAGCCCGCGAAGTGCGACCGGCCGGCAATCAGAGCCAGCACGCAGGCAAGCCCCGCCCCGATGCCGCCGACAGCCCCCCAGGCCGGGCCACGAGGGGTCAGCAGCCACCCCTGCAGCCGCTGATAGGGCTGCATGCCGAAGCTGCGAGCCGCCCCCGTCCACTTCGCGCCCACCCCCATGCGGAACCCCGGCTCCAGCCAGCCCCAGAAGCTGCCCACCGCGCCGATGACGCTGGCCCAGACCATTGCGGCGGCGAACGCCCGCCGGCTGAACCCCCGCTCCTCAGCCATCTTCAGCCCCTCGAGCTGGTGGGGCATCACGTGATTGCGATACGCCCGGTTCTGCCAGAAGTAGATCGACAGCATTGTCAGGTCCTGCTGGCGCAGGTTTGCCGTCCCGACCAACTGGGGGATGATCAGGTCCGGCCCGGCAAAGTGCAGGTCGTGGACCGGATGCCCCAGCTCAGCGCGGATGCGGGTCACCACCACGCTGAGCATGAAGTAGATGACGAAGTAGGCCACCGAGACCCACAATGACCCGCCGGCATGGAGGGAGAACGCCACCAGCAGGCCGAAGCCAATCGTCATCCCCCAGAACGCCAGGGTCAGCATCCGCCCCTCCTCGCCCTCCGTGCGCCGGGCCCCCCCCCATACCTGTTCCCAGATCCCCGCCAGGTGCTTGCGCATCGCCCACAGGGAGAACACGAACAGGCCCAGGTAGCCGCCGAACGCCTGCTCGTTCAGGTAGGGGGGAGCGCTCGCCGTCCACGCCTGTGGCTCGTAGCCCAGCACGCTGGAAGCGATGCGCAGTGCCTTCCAGTAGAAGAAGAAGAACCAGCACGAGAACAGTTGGTCCTGCGGCAGCAGGTACCCGAGCCCGATGGCAAACGGGTAGAAGGAGATCGGCGTCCAGCCCATCGCGCGCCACGGCCGCGCCTTGATGAAGGGCGACATGTCGAAGATGCGCACCCGGGTCTGGGGCACTACCGGGTAGAGCACATGCAGACCGTTGAGAACATCGATTGCGGCGGCGAGAGCAAACCCGATCCACAGGAGCCGGCTGCGGAACAGACTGCCGCGCGGATCCGTAATCTGGAGCGGTACGGCGATCAGCGGATAGCTGAGCTTCTCATGCTCCGTCCATTGGCGCCGGATCAGCACATTCGCGCACAGCATCACGAACAGCATCAGCACCATGTACGCGCTCCACGTCAGGACCGGGACCACCCAGGGGACGAGGTGGGAAGCGGTGTAGGGCGTGACACCGCCCTCAAACAGCGCCTGGAGCGAGCGCTGATCGGACACCACCCAGTGTTTGGGGATCAGGTTCAGGAACAGCTCTTCCCACTTGTTCTCCGGTGTCGCATACCAGAAGGGAGCCGCCACGATCGGTGCCAGCATCTGGATCCCGTCGTGCCCGGCCAGGGCTGTCGAGATGGACAGCATGGTATAGATCACGATGAGCTCGTTTCCGCCGAGGGCAACACGGGGGCAGCGCCAACGCACCAGCTCGTTCACGAGGCGGATCAGCAGAACGCAGAAGATGACATTGAAGAACAGCGAGACGGTCGTCGGATGCCCGCTGTAGCGGACCTCGCCCATCATCACCGTCCAGTAGCAGTTGAGCGGCGCGAGCACCGTCGCAATGGCTACCGAACGCCAGGTTACGCCCGCCGCGCGTGCTGTCATGGCCTCACAGTCACGTCGTGCCAGATGCGCGACCGGAAAGCTCTGTCGGGCGCCGTGTGACCGCGGCAGGCTTCCCGGCCTCGTTTTCGAAGCTGTCACATCCCATCCCCGCGTAGGTTGCTCCTGCCGCCGGGAGAATCCTGCCTGCTTCTGTGGTTTCCCACCTCGCCCAAGCACCGGGGCCTTGGTACACCCGCACAGCCCTGGCGTAGTCGGTCAGGAGGAGGTATGGTATTCCTTTGGACAACCAAGCATGCGCTATTCCGGAAGAATGTTTCCCACCAAATGGTTTACTCCTGACCGCCGGATAGGTATAATATCCTCAAGCTTGAGCAAAACCTGAGCTTGGGCGTACTCAGGAGCCCTGGCCCAGGAGGTCAACTCCGGCCAGGTCCCTGTAGTGAGCTGGCTGGGAGCGACCTCTGAGCGCCCCGACGGTAGTCGATGACACCGGTGCTGACAATCCCTGTACCTGGAGGTGCGCGCTGATGCTTGGAGGAGCGAGGCGGCGACGAGGAGCCGTATACGCGACGATCATTTTCGCGCTGCTGGCGTTGCTCGGGATGGCTGCGATGACAATCGATGTGGGGACGATGGTGGTCGCCAAGCAGCAGTTGCAGGCAACGGCCGACGCGGCGGCGCTGGCTGGCGTCGGGGTGCTGATGCAGGGGCTGAACTCGGAGGCGGCGACCCAGGCCGCAGTGAACACTGCCCTGGACAACACCGTGGCGGGCGTCGCACTCCAGCTTGATGCGGACACGGACGTGGTTCTTGGCGTCTGGGACTCCACCACGCAGACGATCGTGCCCTGGTTCGAAGCGGATACCGGCGAGGTGGCGGCTCAGGGCGGAGTCCTGGCGGTGCAGGTGACAGCGCGGCGGACCGCGGACGCCCCCGATGGGCCCATTGCGCTGCGGTTTGCCAGGGTGTTAGGCTACGACTCGGCCGACATCACCGCCACCGCGACGGCGGGGCTGCGCGTGTCCGAGAAGAAGCGGCCACCCGTTGAGGCGATCATCGTGCAGGACTACTCGGGCTCGTTCGGGTCCGAGTTCACCTATGCCCGGGACGCCAACTACGAGTTTGCCACCCTGTTCGGGAGCGTGGCGATGGCGGGTGCGGAGGCGGGCAAGGGCGACCGCTGCGGCTACGTCGGGTTTGGCGACTATACCATCAATGCCACCAACTACCCCTCGGCCGGCTGGGCCAAGGTTACCGGCTACCCGTACCCGGCGTGGTCCCAGAGCAACATCAGCCGCAACTGGCCGTTGACGATCACGCGGATGGATACCGTCGCTGACCGCACGGTGGTGTGCAACAAGTTCAGCAGCTCCGCGACCAACAAGGTCTTCCACTTCTCATGTGGTGACCACATGTCGCCGCGGCGGAACCCGGCCACGGGGAACTACTACACCAGCAGCACGAACACGGCCGCGGGCCTGTACTCCGCACTGGCGGACTTCCAGAACACCGACGGTACATGGACGAACCCCGCCGCCGATCATGTCGTGATCATCGTCAGTGACGGGATGCCGTTCTTCCACAACCCCGCCAAGCCCTACGGCTACACGGACAACTACGGCAAGTGGGTCCCGGCCAAGGAAGAGGTCTGGAGCAAGGCCCAGACCCAGGCGGCGGCGGACTACCTCGGCAGCCTCGGCGTCCGCCTGCATGTCGTGACCCTGTGCCAGGACGGGGGGGGCACCAACTACGGCTTCTCCGGCTCCGACGCCGCCTTCAACGCGGGTCTCGTGCAGAACGGGGGCCTCGCCTTTCTGACCGACTACGCCCCGCGACTGACCGAACTGATGGTCGGCGTGGCGTCCGTGGAGTTCGGGCAGGCGTCGCTGATCCGGTGAACGGCGAACACCCACGGCGGCATGTGGCATGTGGCACGTGGCATGCGGCGACGGCCAACGGCGACGCCGGACGACGATGCAGGCCGCGGTCGTGCCCTGCCGAATGCGGGCCCCACAGCCGGCACGACAACTCCGGGGCGGGGTCAATCCGCGCCTGCGGACGGCGAACGGGGGCAGCTTGTGGCAACAGCTCGCCTGCGCACGGCTCCGGGGGGTTTACGGGAGCACAGGAGTGAGGTATAATGCTATCAGCGCAGAGCGGACCCTGAGCTTCTTGCGCTTATCCTGATTTTGTTGTCCCTCGCTTGGACATCGTCCAGGGTGGTGACTATGAAGAGGCAGACTGGACTGACAGCACGTGTGCCCCATCGCGGCGTTGCCTCCGTTGAGTTCGCGATCGTTGCGCCGATCCTGATCCTGCTCATGTTCGGGATCGTCGAGATGGGGCTGATGTTTCGCTCGGCCATCCAGTTGAACAACGTGGCGCGTGACGCCGCGCGGGCCGCCGCGGCCGGCGAGAGCACCACGCTCATCGCGGCGCGTGTTGCGGAGACGGCCAGCGGCCTGGACGCAACCCAACTCACCAGTGCGTTTACGTACCGCGCCTACATCGGCGACGGTGTGTGGGGGACAACGTGGTACGAGGTGACCGATCTCGGCAACTACAACACGGTACCGTTCTGCGCCCAGGTCCGTGCCACCATCACCTACAACCACCACATCATGATCCCCGGGCTCTTCCGGTTCCTGGTCGACAACCAGGAGACGGGCACCCGCACGCTGACGGCGGCGGTCACGATGACGCGCACCTAACGGGGCGGCCGGAAGTCTATCATTATGACCGCACGTGCTGCCAGTGAGCGTGGCAGGCGACTGGAGTGGCCGGGTCCAGCCGACCAAGACGGTCGGCGCGTAGGCC
>CAZIWQ010000015.1:15018-20041 GCA_964542355.1 uncultured Armatimonadia bacterium | reverse complement strand
TGCTGCCGTCGGTGGTCTGAGTGATGTCCTGCAGGCACCCGACCCAGCCGTCGCACAAGAGGTTCAGGTCGGTCCACGTCTTCCCGTCGTCGAGACTGCGGATCGAGTAGGAGGGCAGGTGCATGTCGGGCAGCGGCAGGTTCTTGGCCTTGTCCCACGAGTAGTGCAGGTCGGCGTCGTTGAGAAAGCACAGGATGATGACGCCGCCCCGGGTGCGCAGCAGGGCGCGCTCGGGCCGGATCCGCAGCTTCTGCGCCGGGGTGAAGATCGGACGCCGCTGCCACGTGACCCCTTCATCTCGCGAGATCACGGCATCGGTGCCGTCCACGCCGAGGATACCGCCGTCACCCAGACGGACAAACGGCCCGAGCGGGAGCCCGGGGACGGTCTTCACGCGGGGGTCGAGCACGATGTTGTCACGGACGCTGACCGGGACGGCGGGTGCCTGGTACGGCCCGAGGTTGCCGGTTGCGCTGAAGGCGTACAGGCGCATCGTGCTGCGGTACGGCGTGAACCCGACGGGCCCGAGCGCCCGGGCACCGACGGCCGCCTCGTGCACGGTGCGGCCATCGATTGTGATGGTGAGTCGGTCCCCGACGCGCTTGACCTCGAAGTCGAATGGCTTCCCGTCCTGCATGAAGTCGATGGGGTCGCCAATCGGGGTGCCGCGCGCATCCCCAAACAGGGGACCCGTGAGGAAGACCTTGCCATGGCCGCCGGCGAACCCGAAGTAGCCGTCATCGCCAATGGCGAAGACCGCGGCGCTGCTGGCGAGTTTGAGAATGGCCAGCCGGGCCTTGACGGTGAAGTCGCCGCTGCCAAGTGAGCAGCGCCCGAGCAGGCGTTGGCCCAGCTCTGAGTTGCCCTTTCCCTCCACATAGCCCTCCTGCGCAACCCAGGGCTGTCCCAGATACTCGACACTGGCCGGCGTCCCGTTGTCGATGAAGACGAGGGTCTGCGGGGCAGGGGGCGCCTCCTGGGCAACGGTGGGCAGCATGCACCCCAGGATCACCAGGCCGAACAGGAGAGCGGCGGCGCAGTACGGACGGACAGGCATGGCATGACCCCCGGAACTCGGCGTTCGCATCGCGTGACCACCGCGCATGGCTGCGTTGCGGGGGGAGCATTCGTCCGCGACGGCGGCGAGCCCTGCATGGGCGTGAGATCCGTGCGGTCAGACGACGGGCGCATGCCGCCAGGAACACAAATGTCGGGCCCGAGGGCCCGACACGTGGGAGTTGAACGCGCTCTGAGTTCGGGGGACACCATACTTATCTCTCATGTGTGTTGTCCGGCAGACTCCGGACCTGGTGTGAGAGATAAGTGTGGTGTCGCCCGAACTCCGCTCAGGCCTTGTCTGTCCGGCGGCGACGACGGATCACGGCCGCGGCGCCCAGTGCCAGGCCCAGAAGCGATAGCGAAGCCGGCTCCGGATTGGTGAACTCCCGGCTCCACTTCCGCTCGCTCGGGCTGCTGTCGCCCGCCACGTCGGCCGAGATGTAGTTATGGTCCGTGGCGTTTTGGATGCTGCCGAACTGGACATACCAGCTCTGGCCCGGGCGTAGGGTGGTGTTGATGTTGAGGAAGTTCCAGGAGACGGCCCAGTCCACGTAGGTGGTCGTGCCAAAGTTGGTGGTGCTCTGGTTATCCACCGTGCGCAGATAGCCGTCTCCGCCATCGTAGCTGAAGTCCGGCGGGGCGATCTTCTTCGCGTTGTTACCGTCAATGTCGTCCATCCGGGTTGCCGACCACGAGGGCCCTGAGACGTCGAGAACCATCAACTCCATCCCGTGGTTGGTGTTGTCGTTACTCTTGGAGTCCCACGCAAAACCGTAGTCCGGGAGGCCGGCGGTACCCTTCCCGGTCTGGTCCACCAGGATCATCAGGGTGTCATGATAGGTACCTGCGACCACGGTACCTTCGTCGACGCGCATGCGGAAGAAGAGGTAATTGGCGTTGTAGGCGAAGAACCCGCCGCCGTTGCTGGCATCGCCCACGAAGTCCAATTGCTCGGCCACACCATCGTCGGGATCATTGATGCCCGGGATGGGTTCCCAGGTGGTGGTGGGCCAATCGCCATAGGCGCCGCCATACTGGTTGATGATGTCGGCGTGGCCCGGCAGGGCGGCGAGCGGGCCCAGCAGCAGAAGAGCTGCGAGGATGAGTGCACGGTGCGGCATGGTGAGCAGGTCCCTCTTCGCCAGGCTAATCGGGCACTTCCCCCCGACACCCGACACACTGCGACTGCTCTCTCATAGTGGACACGCGGATGGCGGTGCCACCTACCCAGTAAACAATAGCATAGCACAAAGTGCGCCCGCGAGCAACCGAAGGGCCACAGTGTGTGGCCACAGTGTGTAGGGCCACAGTGATTGGCGCCCCCCTGGTCAGGGCTTTCCCGATCCCACCGTTCTAGCAGGCTGGCAGCGGTCCTGCCACCCACTGCGGAACGCAGCCAGGCTCGCAATCCCGCACTCCAGCACCGCCCCGCAAGAGCAGGTGCCCACCGACCCCGCGAGGAACGCCTACGCTGTCAGTGGGTGCCCCCGCGAACCGCACGGGAACTGCACCCACGCAACTCCACGAGCGGGAGTGACCCGATGGCAACCCAGGTCCGCTGCCCGAGTTGCGGCGCCACGAACTACGTAACAGACAGGGCGTGCATGTCGTGTGGCGCAAAGCTGGGAGGACAGACGGCGCCGGCCGTTCCGCCTCCGACCTCGGGCCCCGCGGTCAAGCCCCCGGTGGCGGGCCCCCGCGCCAGGTCCAACCTCGCTCCGCTGCCGCCGAACATCGACATGCCGGTGTACCTGTATGTCCTTGCCTGCCTGCCAATCGGGATCCCCATCCTGACGCTGGGAGGCGCAATCTGGGGAGCAATGGGTGGCGGCCTGGCGGCCCTCAACATCAGCATCGGCCGGATGTCGTCGCTCCCGCTCGCCGCGCGCATCAGCATCATCTTCGTCTCGCTCACCATCCTGGGCTACGTGATCGTGTTCGCGACGGCTGTCACGATCGTGTCGCGCATGCGAGCAGGCTAGCGAGGCGCCATTCCGACCGACAGCTCAGGAGGCCAACTCGATGGTTCGCACTGCACTCGCCATTGCCGTGGTACTCAGCCTGGCAGGTGGGCTCATCTCGGCGGCATTGGCGGCGCCCGCCACCTGCTATGACTGGATCGCCCGCGATAAGCTCCGGGGGGGCTATCTCTCCTCGGCGGACCTGGGTGCCGGGATCGCGCAGATGAAAGCCGTCGGCATGAACACCCTCCTCCCCAAGTTCGGTGGGCTGCAGTCTCCGCCGACGGAAGGCAATGTGACGCTCCTGCGCAGGTGGGGACAGGCCGCCCGCGACAACCACCTGCACCTCTTGCCGGTGTTCAACTTCCGCGGCGGGGAGACCGAGAAGCTCCTCAGCGACCGCCGCGAGGTCACCATCGGCGGGGAGACCATGAAGCTCACCCCCTGCCCGCTGGATGAGCAGTTCTGGACCCGCTACATCGAGGGGCGCATGGTCTACCTCGCGGCGCACGCCGCCGAGCTGGGCCTGGACGGCGGCATCCTCGACCCCGAGATGTACGGGGCCGACCACACGACCTTCAACACAGTGTGCTACTGTGCCGACTGCCTGCGCGAGTTCTGCCAGACCATCGGTCAGGCCCCGCCCGACCCGTTCCCCGTTCCCTCCCAGCGCGCCGCCTGGCTGAAGCAGGCCGGGCTCGATCAGCGCTTCACGGAGTTCTTCGTCGCGCGGGTGCGTGGCTTCGGTGAGCACATTGAGCGCGAGGTCCACGCCCGCAATGCCGACTTCATGCTCGGCGTGCTCCTGCTCGACTATCCGCTGCCCTTCATGAAGGGACTGGCCACCGGGCTGGGAACCGAGACCCATCCCGTCCTCGGCTTCTCCGAGACAACCTACAGCCCGGGCTACACCGACTACGTCGACAAGCAAGGGGCGGCCTTCGCGGCGATGCCGGCCCACGTCCTGTTCGTGCCGGGACTGTGGCAACAGCAGTTCCCCAGCGAGAACCTCGCGGAGCAATACTACGCCTGTGCGGCCCACTCCGCCGGCTACTGGATCTACACCTTCGAGAGCCTGCTCGAGGACGTCAGCAAGCTGCCCGGCTATGCCCTGCGCGAGCCGCCGGAGCGCTACTGGGCCGCCATGCAGACGGCCAACGAGGAGCTCGACAAGCTGGCGGCCTCCGGCGGTCAGTACGTCTCCGCGCTGAAGGTGCGCCCCTTCGATCCCCCCTTGCCGGTGCTGTCGGCGGGAGACATCAAGCTCGAAGCCCTGGTCCCCGCGCCCGACAACCAGCCTCTCTCCATGGGGCCGGTGACTGGGCCGCGTCTGCGCTACCGCAACCCGCTGTTCGTGCTGTGCAAAGCGGGCGAGCCAGTAGTGCTCAAGGTCACCAACCTGCAGCTCGCCAACTACCGACCGGGCTCGCAGTGGCTGCTGCTCGACCCGCAGGGGCAGCGCTTGCTCGAAGGCCACATGAAGGTCCGCGAGAGCGCGGAGGTCAAGTTCACCCCCGAGCGCGACGGCGTCTACGTGCTCGTCGTGTCCTCCGGCAACAACAGCCATGCGGTGCAGGTGCTCACCGGGCAGCGCTTCAGCTTCATCGCCGGCGCCAGGCAGCGCTTCATCGTCAACGGCAGCTTCGGCCGGGTGTACTTCTACGTCCCAGGCACGGTGACCACGTTCAGCCTGTTCGCGAGGGCCGAGGGGCAGGCGGCGGGGCGCGGCGGCAAGCTGACGATCTTCGGGCCGGACAAGCAGGCCGCGGCCCACGCAGAAGGGGATCTGGGGAACTGGACCGAGCTCGCCGTCACGGTCCCGGCCGGGGGCGGCGGGAGGGTCTGGTGCCTGTCGGCAGAGGACCTGACGAACGACCTGACCGTCTACTTCTCGCCCAACATGCCACCCTACTTCACCCCGGACCCGACCCGGGTCCTGACTACTGGCGTAGCGCCATAGCCGGTGCGACACGGGCGCTACGGGTGTAGCACCGTAGCCGCTG
>CAZIWQ010000015.1:10709-14918 GCA_964542355.1 uncultured Armatimonadia bacterium | reverse complement strand
CGCTACGGGCGCACGCGGCAAGACGGGCGTCATCGGATCGGTGGGGGCACCGCACCTCGAGTCCGCTACGGGTGTAGCGCCCTGGCCGCTGCGCTACGGGCGCACGCGGCAAGACGGGCGTCATCGGATCGGTGGGGGCACCGCACGTCGAGTCCGCTACGGGTGTAGCGCCCTAGCCGGTGCGAGGCGCGCGTGGTGTGCACCGGGGGCGCCATCGGATCGGCGGGGGCACCGCACGTCGAGTCCGCTACGGGTGTAGCACCATAGCCGAATGCAACTTGGGCGTGGAGCGGCACCGGCAGTTCATGCGTCCCGCACCCGAACGTGGAGGTCAGTTCCCATGCGCGTGCTCTTCCTCGATCTGGACACCCTGCGCCCGGATCACCTGGGCTGCTACGGCTATCAGCGCGACACCTCCCCCAACCTCGACCGGCTGGCGGCCGAGGGCGTGCGCTTCACCAACTGCTACTGCTCGGATGCGCCGTGCCTGCCCTCGCGCGCGGCGCTCGTCACCGGCCAGTTCGGCATCTGCTCCGGGATTGTGGGACACGGCGGGACGGCGGCCGACCTGCGCCTCGAAGGGGCAGGTCGCGGGTTCACCAGCGACTTCTCCCGCACCGGCCTGTGGAGCTTCCTGCGTGCCACCGGCCTGCATACCGCCTCTGTCTCGCCGTTCGCCGCCCGGCACTCGGCCTGGTGGTTCAATGCGGGCTTCACCGAAACCCGGGATACCGGCGGCGGGGGAATGGAGTCCGCGGAGGAGATCACACCGGCGGCCCTCGACTGGCTGGGACGCCATGCGCGGGACGACAACTGGCTCTTGCATGTCAACTACTGGGACCCGCACACCCCCTATCGGGCTCCCGCCGAGTTCGGCAACCCGTTCGCCGAGGCTCCCCTGCCTGACTGGATGACGGACGAGATCCTCCGCGAGCACAACTCACTGCCGGGTGGCCACGGCTCACTGGACATCGGCATGTGGCACGACCGGGTGCCTCCGCGCTGGCCCCGCCAGCCGGGCGCGGTCCGCAGCATGGACGGCTTCCGGCAGATGATCGACGGCTATGACTGTGGCATTCGCTACATGGACGAGCACATCGGCCGCCTGCTCAATTGCCTCGCCGACAGCGGGGTCCTCGCGGACACGATCGTCATCGTGACCTCCGATCACGGCGAGAACCTGGGCGAGCTGAACTGCTATGGTGAGCACGGGACCGCGGACAACATCACGCATCGCATCCCACTGATCATCCGCTGGCCCGGGTGCCGGCAGGGCCATGTCGACGCGGGCCTGCACTACAACCTCGACCTCGGCCCCACACTGGCGGCGATGCTCGACGCCCCGATTCGGCCGGCGTGGCAGGGCACGAGCTACGCGCCGGCCCTACGCGAGGGGGCCCCTTGCGGGCGCGACCACCTCGTGCTCAGCCAGTGCTGCCACGGCGCAATGCGCAGCGTGCGCTTCGGCCCGTGGATCTACCTCCGCGTGATCCACGACTTCTTCCATCTCTATCCGCGCGAGATGCTGTTCAACATCGAGGACGATCCGCACGAGCAGCACAACCTGGCCGCGGCCCGGCCCGACCTGTGCGATCGCGCAGCACACTTGCTGCTCGACTGGCACGAGGCGATGATGGCCGCGAGCCCCGGTGCCGTGGACCCCCTGTGGACCGTGATGCGCGAGGGCGGGCCGTACCACTCGCGCGGACACCTCCCGGCATACCTCCAGCGCCTGGAGGGGACCGGCCGCGGCGCGCATGTCGCCGCCCTGCGCCAGCGCCATCCCGAGGAGTTTCCACCCGCCTGAGCCGCCGGGGAGAGCCATCCATGCTATCACGCGAGCGCGTCCGCGCCGTCATCGAGCACCGCACGCCGGACCGGGTCCCGATCTACGGATGGGTGAAGGCGAACCTGTCCGAGCCCATCGCTGCTCGCTTCGGATCGGTGGAGGCGTTCGAGGATTACTACGAGTTCGACCTCGCCCACCTGTTCGGCGGCCCGACCCCGTATCCGCAGGAGGCCCTGGACGAGCTGCGCCGGTCCGCGGGCGGGCCGGTGGAGCCCCGCGCCCTGCTGGAGCTAGCCCTCACCGATCCCGATGACCGCGCCGCCTACGCCGATATCGTGGAGCAGGTGCAGCACCACAAGCAGACACGGGGGCGCTTCGTCTATGTGCAGACGCCCGGCATCTTCGAGTGCCTGAATGGGCCGTTCGGGATCGAGAACCACCTCGCCTACCTCGCGCTGTACCCGCAGGACCTGCGCGAGGTCTACCGCCGACAGGCCGAGTGGAGTCGCGCCTTCGCCCGCAACTGTCTCGACCTCGGGGTGGACATGGTCCATGTCTCCGACGATTGGGGGGCGCAGACCGGACTGATGTTCAGCCCCCGGACCTGGTGGGAGCTGATCCACCCGGCGCACCGCATCATCTGCGACGGAGTGAAGGCGCGCGGCGCGTACCTGAGCCTGCACAGCGACGGCAACGTCAACGCCGTCGTCGACGGGATCATCGATCTGGGGTACGATGTCTTCCACCCATGGCAGGAGTCCGCGGGAATGAGTCTCGCGACATTCAAGCAGCAGTACGCCGGAGCGTTCACGGTCATGGGGGGGCTCGACGTCCAGACCACCATCGGTTTCGGCAAGCTGGAGTTCCTGCAGGCCCAGATCGAGCGGGTGATGCGTATGTTCGCCGCCGGCGGACTGCTGCTGTGCACCACCCACTTCGTGCAGGCACATTGCACGATCGATGAGCTTGTTTTCGCCTTCGATACGATCGCCCGGGCCAGGTAGATGCTCTACACGACGGTGCAGAGCTGACTGAAGGAGAGCAGCCATGCAGCGAGTCTGTGTCATCGGCATGGGGCCCATTGGCAACCGCCATGCCGACCTGTATCAGGAGAACCCACTGGCCGAGTTGGTGGGGGTGTGCGACCTCATTCCCGAGCGGGCCGACCAGGCCGCGGCGCGCCTCGGCGTCCCCGCGTTCTACGCGGTCGAGGACATGCTGGCGGCCCTGCACCCGGACATCTGCAGTGTGGCCACCGGGGGCGAGGAGTACGGCAGTGACCACTGCCTGCCGACGCTCCAGGCCCTCGACGCCGGGTGTCATGTGCTGTGCGAGAAGCCGATCTCCAACGTCATCGCCGATGCCGAGACGATGGTCGCCCGGGCGAAAGCGCAGGGGCGCTGCTTCGGCGTCGACCTCAACCACCGCTTCAACCCGGCCCATCGCCTGGCCAAACAGTGGGTCGTCGACGGACGCCTCGGGCACCTGCTCCTCATCAACATGAGCATGTGGATCATGAACCCGCGGGAGAGCTCGCCCTACTTCCAGCTCAAGGCCCTGCACCCGCACACCGTCGACATCATGCGCTACTTCTGCGGCGACATCGAGGCCGTGCAGTGCTTCGCCACCAAGGCCCCGGGCCGCACGATCTGGTCGACCGCCCAGTTCAACATGCGCTTCACGAACGGAGTCGTCGGCTCGCTGACCGGGAGCTACGACATCGCGCGCGGGCACCCGATGGAGCGCTGTGAGGTCGCCGGCACCGGGGGGCGCTTCGTGATTGACGACATCTTCCGCGAGGCCACGCTCTACCCGGCCGGCAGCCTCGAGAAGACCGTCTACACCAACCCGTTCCTGTTCGGCGGCATGCGCGACTTCGTCGATACCTTCCGCGACCGCATCGGGCGGTTCGTGGAGCAGGTGGAGGCCGGCGTCGCCCCGAGCGAGATCGACGGCTCCGGGGAGGACGGCCTCGCCGCCCAGAAGGTGCTGGCCGCCGCCATCGAGTCCCTGGAGACCGAGACCGTCGTCCACGTGAACTAGCGCCGGTTCAGCGAAGGAGCCTGCCGCCCATGCGAGGATCACTACTCGTCCTGCTGCTCACCACCATCTTGGTGGGGGCCCCCATGGTGGCCGGACAGTGCCAGGGCGCCACCAACGAGCAGGCCATCAAGGACGTGGTGGCCGGCAAGCTGAAGGCCGCCATCGCCTCCTGGTGGGGCTTCGATCCCGTCGATGCCACTCGCTGTCTCCAGGCCGCCATCGACTCCAAGGTCCCGCAGTTGACCATCGACAATGTCGGCAAGCCGTGGATCGTGACTCCCCTCCGCCTGGTCAGCAACCAGGAGATCCGCTTCGCCGCCGGCGTCGAGGTGCTCGCCAGGCGGGGCGAGTTCCAGGGGGGCAATGATTCGCTGTTC
>CAZIWQ010000015.1:2318-10699 GCA_964542355.1 uncultured Armatimonadia bacterium | reverse complement strand
GCCCACACGGAGAACGTGCATCTCCACGGCGACCCCGCGGGCCCGGCAGTGTTGCGCATGCGCCGCGCCGACTATGCCGCCCCGCCGTACTCCAAAGCCGAGTGGCGGATGGGCATCAACCTCGCCGGCGTCCGCAACATGGAGATCACCGACCTGATCGTCCGGGAGAGTGGGGGGGACGGCATCTACCTCGGTGCCGGCGACAACAGTCGCCCGAACAAGAACGTCGTGATCCGCAATGTCGTCTGCGACGCCAACTACCGCCAGGGCATCAGCGTCATCTGCGCCGAGGACCTGCTGATTGAGAACTGCCGGCTGATCAACACCGGCGGCACCGCCCCGATGGCCGGCATTGACTTCGAGCCCAACCACACCAGTGAGCGCCTGGTGCGCTGCGTGATGCGCAACTGCATCACTGCGGACAACCGGGGCTGCGGCTACGCCATGTACATCCCGACGCTCGACGCGAGCTCGCGGCCGGTGTCCGTGCGGTTCGAGAACTGCCGCTCGATCCGCGACCGGGGCTACGCGGTCGCCATCTACACCGGCAATGAACCGGCCACGGCGGTCGCGGGCAGCATCGAGTTTGTTGACTGCTCGTTCCAGCGCTCCGGGCAGGCCGGTGTCTACGTGGTCAACAAGCCGGTTGCGGGCTGTCGCCTGCGGTTTGCGGGCTGCTCGATCATGGACACCGCGACGCGGGCGCCCGGCGCGACGCCCATCATCCTGGCGGCCAGCCACGGCGCGAGCCGCGACATCGGCGGCATTGCCTTCGACGACTGCCTGATCCGCGAGCGTCCCGACCGCAACCCGATGAGCTTCTCCGATCAGTCCGGAGTCGGCTTCGTCAAGCCCGCCGCGATCACCGGCAAGCTGACCCGGCGCCATCGCGGCACCACGACCGAGTATCCGCTCACCCCCTCTCAGCTCAACCAGTGGATGCCGGTGATCGAGCTCAAGCGCGTCCCCGCGGTGGCGCTCACGGGCCTCAACCTACAGCCGGTCAGCCGCCACCCCGCGGTCACCGAGTTCGGCATGCCGGCGGCGCACGTGCGCGGTGGGGGCGAGTATGTGCTCTGTGCCGCCGCCGGCGACCAGGTCCGCCTGCGCGCCGCCTTTGGCCAGGTCGGCAACTATGGCGGTACCACCATGCCGGTCATTGTCGCGGCCCCCTCGGGCAAGACCGCGGCGAAGACCGACGTGCCGTTCAAGCAGGACAGGGAGCTTGCGTTCCAGGCTGACGCGACGGGGCTGTACCGCATCAAAGTCGAGCCGGGCGGCAACCACGCCGCGATCACCAGCAGCACCCACCCTCTCGCCCTGGCGGGCGATGGCGCGGCCATCCACTTCTTCCATAGCCCGGGCGAGCTGTTCTTCTGGGTGCCGGCGGGAACGAAGGAGTTCGCGCTACGCATGTTCGGCGAGGGGTCGGGGGAGGGCGTCAAAGCGACGCTCCACAACCCGCAGGGGCAGGTCACCGCGGAGCAGGACAACATCACCGCCGTCCACCAGTTCCTGGTGACGCTCCCCACCGCCTCGACGGGGGAGGCCTGGAGCGTCACGCTGGTGCGGCCGACGAAGATCGCCATGGAGGACAACTACCTGCTGATCCTGGGGATCCCGCCGCTAGTGGCCTCGAGCAAGCAGGCGCTGCTGATGCCGGGGAAGTGACACCCGGAGGGCGCCTGCCAGGGGTCCGGCCGGAAAGGCCGCCTCCGATCGGCCCCCGAGGCACAACGAGCGGCTGGGTGCTTGCCAGAGCCATTGCGGTGTGGGTTCGCGGCGGGAGAACGGCTTCTCGGCTGCGCGGCTAGGACTGTCTCGATGCGACTGGATCGTGACGGCCGTGAGGTCACGCGAGCCCACGGCAGAGGTCGGCGATCTCCCGCCACTCAGTCCGGGCTTCCTCTTCCCCGTCCTCGCCCAGCCATTCGATGAAGCGGTCGACAAGGGGTGGACGCAGCGTTCTCTCGATCTGTCGGTCGAGTCCTGCTCTCTCCCTGTTGTTTGGCATGGCGTGCCAGGCCACCGGCGGTTCGCGCTTGCCCTCTCGGAACCACCCGTGTTGGCCTGCCAGCAGCATACGCAAGTATTTCAGTACCTCCTTGCCCGACCAGTGCAGTCGCCATTCCACGGCATCGCAGTCAAGGGCGCGCCAGCGCGAGTAGCACTCATCGAAGGTCGCCACCAGGCCGACGTCGCCCGCGGTGGGGGGCGTCCAGGATGACCAATCCCGCTCGCGCTCGGCCAGCGCGTCCCGGACGTCGTTCTGCCTTGGGGCGATCAGGACGTGCGGGTCACCCCACTCCGGGCTGTACTTGATATTGTCCTTGCGTCGGTCGGTGGGGTCCCTCAGCAGCCAAGCATGCCGTGTCTGGTCGAGGGCGCAACTGGCAGCTTGACACACGGCAAGTGTGCGCAGCACCTCAGCCAGAGCTGCCCTCACGGAGCCCTCGCCGCAGCCGAACCAGTCAGCCATGACCTGGGTCACCACCTCTGGCTCGAGCAGGTAGTTCTCGATCTCGTTTGTCCGCCAGCACCGCCAGGCCACGACGTGCAGACCCCGCCGGTCCGCCCGGTCTCTTCTCCTGTCGACGCAGTGCTTATCGGCCTCAGCCGCCGACCGGAAGTCTCTGTCTTCGATGGCGATGATGGGCCGGGCTCGCCCAAAGGCATCACAGAGGCCGTAGACCGCGTTCGCTGTTCCGCACGGCCAGACATCAACGAGTGGTGCTTGCACCCGGCGGTCGAGCCATTTGCGTAGGGCTGAAGCCTCGTACCCCAGCAGGTCGCCCTCGCATAGGAGAGCAACGGCGCCGGGACCGGGATGCTGGTTGGCATACGCGCGGTCCACCTGCACTATGACACACCCCCTAACTCACCCATGTCGCAGAGCGCATTGTCTTGAGCTGCCATCGTGCGCAGCTCCGCCGAATGAGTGGTCAGGATGAACTGGTTGCCCTTCCCCAGATCAGGCAGCGCGCGGTATAGCTGTCGGATCCAGGCCGGGTGCAGATGGATCTCCGGCTCGTCGATCAGGATGATGCTGTAGTTGAGCGGCGACGGATATGTCAGTCCGGTGAGGTACTCAATGATGACTTGCTCGCCCGAAGCGGCCATGTTGAGGGGGTACCTGTATGCCCCGTCTTCGAAACAGGGAGCCCCTCGAGGGTCAGCCTCCCGGAACTGGTAGCCGACGTACTTCTTCGGGAAGCAGATGCGGTCGAAGTGGTCCTGGACCCATTTCTCCCAGTTCTTGTCGTCTGGCAGCGGGCGGGCGCGGTTACGGACATAGCTGCTCAGGTACTCGAGGATTCCCCAGACGGGAGGCGGCTTGGCCCCCCTCTGCGCATCCCCGTCGTCTGGCGCGCCGTTGGTCCGCGGTACCGACGGGCTCTCCAGACCGCTCGCGGCCTCGCCAACCACACGCGCGGCGAGGTTCCGGTCTTGCGGGAACAGGCACAGCCCCCCGATGCACTCGATGTGTGAGGGGTCCTGAAGCCTGTGGTTGCGCCATCCGTGTATCGCTCTGCTGCGCCCCAGCAACCAATCCCTTGCGCCAGGCGGATCACATCCCCGGAGGTGATTGGCCGGCTTCAATGTGCCGTCGTCGCGCCGTTCCGGCGGATAGCCCCATTCCACACTCACTCGCCCATCGCTGAGCGGCTTCAGTCGGGACGACTCCGGACGATCGGGATCCGCCGTGTCGCGCAGCACTTGAGGTATCGCGGCCAACTCACACCGGTCGAACTCCAGCTCGAGCCGCACTGCTGCCGAGGGACGATCGGACGACCACTGCTGGGTGTATGCCGACTGATGAACGTCCAGCTCGCTAGGCTCGGGCACATCCCAGGTCCGGTAGCCCATGGCATAGCGCAGCGTCTGGACGATGGCGAACAACACCGATGTCTTTCCGCACCCGTTGGGGCCGGCGAGCACAGTCACCGGGCGAACCCTGCCGGGTCGATCCTCGAACGACATGTCTACGTGCCTGATGGCGCGGTAGTTGTCAATTGCCAAGCTTCGTAGCTTCATACGTGCGCCACCTTCGCAAGAGGGGATCGCGACACCAAGTGGACGTTCCGGATTCTCGGGCCGCACAACCACTCACGCGGCGTCGGACTCCGCCGTCCGGCCATCGGCTTCCATTTCCGCGGCGCCGACGACCGCCACCAGCCGCTTCTTCCCGCCACCGAACGCGCTCGGCCCAACGACATTCTCTCATTGCCAGTCGCGAGACGTCAAGCGATGCTCCTCAGGCGCAGCCCTCCCTGCTTGCCCGCCCATCCTCGCTCAAGTCCCCCCGTGCAATCAGGTACTCGCGGGTCGCGTCGGCAACCATCTCGCGCAGTTCAGCCAGTGAGCGGCCCTGCGAGCCGCAACCGGGAAGCTCCTGCACCAGCCCTACCCACCAGCCATCCTCCGGGTCCTGTACCATCGTGACCGTGAATGTGAGCCCGGCCACCACCAACTCCTCGGTGAGGGGTGAGGTCGCCCGCGCGACAGTCTCGTGCACCGACCGGAGCAGGGCGCCAAGGGGCACCGACCACACGAACTGCTCTCGCAGGGTGTCGAGTAACTTGGCCGGGTCATCAGTCAGCACGAAGACGGCGTCGCCGTCGGTCACAAGCGACGACTCCGCGAAGGGGGCCTCCAGGTGTGGGAACCCCGTTGAACCATACGCGCTGGAGAGCAGTCAAGAGGACGCCCCGTCGTGTGCGCCGTGGCGGCGAAGGTCCCCTCGCACTGACCAGGGAACAGGGGCCCGTTGGCTGACGATGTTGGACACCGGATGAACCCCCAAGGGAGTGACCCCCATGAGCGAGATCAGACCGCGCCGGTGGGCTGACCTCGATGCCGCCCGCTTGTGGCAGGCCGTGAGTGACCCACCCAACTGTTATCGCCCCGTCCCCTGGCTCGCGTGGACGGGTGAGCTGAGCTGGCCCGGGCTGCGCGCCCAGCTCACCACGATGCGCGAGCAGGGCATCCGCGAGTTCTTCCTGTTCCCCGTCTACGGGATGGAGCTGCCGTACATGTCGCTGATCTACTGGGAGCGGGTCGCGCAGACGCTGGACTTCTGCCGCGAGCAGGACATGAAGTGCTGGATCTACGATGAGTACAACTGGCCCAGCGGCGTATGTGCCGGGGCGGTGTTGCGCGATCACCCGGAAGCGCGCGAGAAGCTCCTGTGGCTGCGTCTGCCCACTGTGAGTGACGCCGAGGCGGCCCTGCCGCCGGAGGTCCATGACCTCAACCAGTCCGGTGGAACGACGTGGGCCGTCGCACCCGGCACCGAGACGCACATCAATGTGCGGGGGTGTGACTGGCTCAGCGCGCTCCCCGGCTACCTGGATGTGCTCAGCCCCGAGGCCTGCCGCCGCTTCATCGAGTCCACGCATGACCGCTACTACCAACAGGCCCCGGGCATGTTCCCGGAGACGATTCCGGGGTTCTTCACCGATGAGCCAGGCTACCACTCGCGGCCCGGCACGGGCTGGCTTGGCTTGCCCTATACCGAGGACCTGTTCAGCTCCTTCCGCGAGCGCTACGGCTACGACCTGCGGGAGCACCTCGGCGACCTGTTGGAGGGGGGGCCCGGCGCGGCGCGCACCCGCTGCCACTACTGGCGCTGGATCGCCGAGCGCTTCGGTGAGGCCTACGGCAAGCAGCAGCGCGATTGGTGCGACGCCCACGGCGTGGCCCTCACCGGCCACGGACTGGGGGAGGAAACGCTGCGGTGGCATGTCGGCTACAGTGGCGACCTGTGGGAGGCGCTGCGGCACTTCACCATCCCGGGCATCGACATGCTCTCCAATGCCGACGGGTTCACCTACCCGGACTGCACCGCGTTCTATGGTGATCTCGATCGGCGCGGTTTCCACCTCGTCTGCAAGCTCATCCACGGCATCGTCCGCCACAGCGGCGGACGCGAGATGCTGAGCGAAGCGTACGGGGTCTGTGACTGGGGCATGGGGCTCGCGCGCCAGAAGCGGGGCTGCAACTACCAGGTCGCCCTCGGCGTAACGCTGTTCAACGACAATTCGCTCATCACCAGCGTCGCCGACTTCCGCAAACATGTCGTCGGGGGCAAGCACTTCACCCAGCCGTGGTGGTGCTGCTACCATCGCTACGCCGACTACAACGCGCGGGTGGTGGCGCTGCATGCCGAGGGTGACGCCCTGGCCGAGGTGGCCGTGCTGTACCCGCGCTCGACCGTATGGGCCGCGACGGATCGCGTCCTGTTGACCAGTCCGTCGGGCCGCGCCCAGGTGCCGCATCCGCTCACCGACGTGCAGGAGTTGATCTACGACCTGTGCGACGAGCTGATACGGCGGCAGTGGCCCTTCGACTTCGTTTTCGAGCCGATCCTTGCTACGGCAACCGTGCAGGGCAACGAGCTCGTGACCGCGCACGCGCGCTACCGCGCCATCGTCATTCCGTCGGCGACCCACCTGCCGCAGGCGTGCGCACAGGTGTTGGCGGACTTCGCTGCGGCCGGCGGCCTGGTCATGCTGGCCGGCGCCGCCCCTGCCAATGATCCCGAGACCGGTGTCTCTCTCGCTGCCACCGTGGCGCAGATCCTCGCCGGGCCGCACGCCGCGGCAACCGATCCCTCCGGCCCCCAGATCGCGGAGACCCTCGCGCAAGAGCTCACCCGCCCCGTCGTGCTCGACGGCGACGGTGCGCGCGACTTCGTCACCTCCTGGCGCCGGCTGGCCGGCAGCGACCTTGTCTTCGTCGCCAACATGGCGGCCGAGCCGCGGGATGTCCGCGTCACGGTGAATGCTCCGGGGCCGTGCATCGTCGCCGACCCCGACACCCTCGAGCAGTACCGGCCGGCGTTCTCCGCCGGCGAGCATGCCTGCCATTGGCACTTCGAGCCCTGGCAGGGCTTTGTCATCCTCACCGGGGAGGCCGCCGATCCCGCGCACGTGGCCGGCGAGCTCCCCGCGGCCCCGCCGTGGCTGACGGCACAACCGGCCGCGACCCTCGACGGTGACTGGGAGTTCTCGGTCGAGCCCGGGAACATCGTGCGCCTACCGATCCAGGTGCGCCCGGACCCCCAGAACTCGGGCGCGGCGGAGGGCTGGCACCACGATACCGGTGACGCCGGCTGGATCACTCCGGTGGACAATCGCATCCCGGAGCCGATCCGCCCGGCGGAGGCGCCCTGGTACTGGATGCGGGCCCGCGTCGACTGCGCGCCGGGCGTCAGGCCTGAATGGCTCATCGCCGACAGCCCTGACTTCCTCGAGGTCTACGTGAACGGGCGCCCGGCCCGCCAGGTCGCCGGGCCGCCGGTGTGGGCCGAGGAGAACGTCCGCTTCGAGGTTGCCGACCTGCTCGTGACCGGCGAGAACACGATCCATGCCCGAGCGCGCACCAGCAAGTACAATGACCCGCGCATCGCCCCGATGGTGTCGCTCCCGGGGCTGCAGATGCCGCTGGTCTTGCTCGGCGACTTCCTCGTCGACGACGCCGGGCGACTGGTTCCGTGGACGGGGCGCATCAGCCCGGAGCGGTCGTGGGAGCAGCAGGGCCTGCCTCACTTCGGCGGCGTCGGCTGCTATCGCCGCCGCCTCGACCTCGACACCCCGGGGAGGCTCTTCCTGCATCTGCCGGCCTGCGCCGATGCCGTCGAGGTCCGCGTCAACGGACAGGTGTGCGGGATCACGGCATGGCCGCCGTACGTCTTCGACCTCAGCCCGCATCTGACAGCCGGCGGCAACGAGCTCGAGGTGAGGGTGTACAACACCTTCGGGAACCTGATCACGGAGACGTATGGCGGGGCGCGCGGTCTGCGACTGCCGGTGAGCGGGCTGACGTGCCCGCCCGTACTGCTCCAGGGGTAGGGCCCCGACATGCCGTTGTCGAGACCGCTCGCCACACACCACCAGCACACAGGGGGACTCCGACCCATGGACGCGCCGCTCAAGATCGATGCCGCCGCCACCAGCTTCACCACCTGCTCCGACCGCTTCGTCAAGGACGGCTACAAGACCGGCCTCTCGTTCGAGGCCCAGCTCGAGCAGCTCGCCGCGATCGCGGGCATCACCGGCGTGGCACTTGACTACCCCTCGCAGTACGAGGACCCGGTCAGGCTGCACGAGCTGATCGACCCGTTCGGGCTCGCCCTCGGGATGACCGAGATCGACATGTACTCCTCCGCCCACTGGCAGTTCGGGTCACTCTCGTCGCTGGACGATGCCCTCCGCAACGAGGCGATCGCCCTCGTCAAGCGGGGTGTCGACGCAGCGCTCGCGGCCCGCGGCGCGGATGTCCAGCTCTGGCTCGGCCAGGATGGCTATGAGTACCCGTTCCAGTGCAACTACCGCGAGGCGTGGGCGCGGCTGGTCGACGCGATCGATGAGATCGTGAAC
>CAZIWQ010000015.1:0-2308 GCA_964542355.1 uncultured Armatimonadia bacterium | reverse complement strand
GGAGATGAAGATCACCATCGAGTACAAGGCGAAGGAGCCACGCGTCCGCTGCTTCATCTCCACCGTCGGGAAGGCGCTCTACATCTGTGAGCGCATCGGCCGCCCGAATGTCGGGATCACGCTGGATGTCGGGCACTCCCTGATGGCGCTGGAGAACCCGGCCGAGAGCGCGGCGATGGCGATGCAGCAGGGCCGGCTGTTTCACCTCCACCTCAATGACAACTACCGCGACTGGGACCACGACCTGATCCCGGGCACGGTCAACCTGTGGGACACGCTGGAGCTGTTCTACTGGCTGGAGCAGATGCAGTTCGACGGCTGGTATGGCATTGACATCTATCCGTACCGCGAGGCGGGCAAGGCGGCCCTCGAGCGCACCGTGGAGGGCATCTTCCGCTTCCGCGCGATCGCGCAGCGGCTGATCGCCGCCGGCATCGGCGATCTGCAGGACGGCCGGCGCGCGACCGAGGTCATCGAGCGGCTGATGAACGAAGTACTACGCTAGAGCCCTGGCACGGGGCGCTGCGGTCGCTGCCACAAGGAGACAGCCATGGACCCGGTACTCGAAGCGATCTACAACATGGACGCGGCCGCCATCGAGCAGGCGGCGCGGCACGTAATGCTTGGCGGCGGCACACGCGGCGGCCCCGTGCTCGTGCGCGGCAAAGGGGTGCGCGTGTGGGATGTCGCGGGACGCGACTACATCGACTGTACCTCACAGAGCTGGGCGCTGTACCTCGGCTACGCCAACGACGCGATCAACGCCATCATCCGCGAGCACATTGAGAACCTGTCTCACGTCCACCAGGGCTTCGACAGCCTGCCGCGCTTCTACCTCTCGCAGCGGCTGGCCCGGCTTGCCCCGGGTGACCTCAACCGCGTCTCCTTCACTGTGGGCGGCGGGCCGGCCATCGAGGCTGCGATGAAGGTGTGCACGAAGAACGTCGACCTTGCGCGCGACTTCGTGTGTCTGTACGACAGCTACCACGGGGCGACGCTGGGGGTGATGGGCGCCTCGTGGATCTCCACGCACGCGCGCGGCGTCTACAGCGGCGGCAGCCGCTTCCTCGGCCTCACGCGCCCGTTCATCCGCATCCCCAACCCCGACACGTACCGCAATCCGTTCGGCGTGGATGCCGAGACCTACGTGGACATGTGCCTGACGATGGCGCGCGAGGTGTTCGAGCGCGGCATTGCGGGGCGCCCGGCCGGCGTCATCGTCGAGCCGATCCAGGCCAGCGGCGGGCAGCTCATCCTCCCCCAGCGCTACCTGGCGGGCCTGCGGGCCCTGTGCGATGAGTACGAGACGCTCCTGGTCTTCGATGAGATCCAGACCTTCGCCCGCATCGGCCGGATGTTCGCCGCCGACTACTTCGGCGTCACTCCGGACATCATCGTCCTCGGCAAGGGCCTCGGGGCCGGCCTGCCGCTGGCCGGCATCATCATCTCCGACCGCCTCGAGGGCTTCGGCCCGGACAGCGAGGAGCTGCATACTTTCGCCCACCCCTCACTCTCGATGGTGGCCGCGGCCAAACTGCTCGCGATGCTGGAGGCGGGCGTGCTGGACAACTGCCGCACCGTGGGTGACTACCTCGGTGCGCGCCTGCGCGCGATGATGGGTGAGTACCCCGAGCTCGGGGACGTCCGCCAGGCCGGGCTCCACATCGGGGTCGAGCTGGTCCGCGACCCCGTCACGCGGGAGCCGCTCCCGGCGGCGGCGGCCGCGATCCGCGAGGCCGGGATGGCGCGGGGGATCATTCTCGGCCTCGGGGGCGTCCGCCCCAATGTGCTCAAGGTCAAGCCCCCGCTGATCGTGACGCGTGCCGAGGCCGACGAGATCCTCGAGCGCTTCGAAGCCTCGCTGCGCGCCGTCCTGCGCACATGAGAGTGCGGGATGAGCACCAGGAGGGCGCTGCCGTTCTGTCACCCTCGCGCCTGGCACCGTGGCAGCCGCGTCGCCTCGGCGGTGTCATCCTGAGGAGGGAACGCGGCTGTACAGAAGCCGCGCCGACGAAGGATCTCGTCTCGCTCACGAGTGCCTTCCCATGCCGCAGGTCCTGCACCATGCAGCAGCTAACTCCCACCCTGATCGCGATCGACCTGGGTGCCAGCAATGGCCGTGTCATCTGCGGCCGGCTGGTGCGCGGCCGCCTGTCGCTCGACGTGGCCCACCGGTTCGCGCATGCGCCGGGCCTGCGTGAGGGGCATCTGTGCTGGGATTGGGAGCGGATCGTCGACGGTGTGCGCACGGGTCTGGCGCGGGCGGCCGCGACGTCCCCCTCGCCCGTCGCCGCGGTGAGCTGCGCGA
>CAZIWQ010000014.1:14311-21558 GCA_964542355.1 uncultured Armatimonadia bacterium | reverse complement strand
ACGTCCGGGGTCAGCAACATGCTCTGGCCGAGACCCACTACCGGACCTTACTGACCGAGCAGGCGCCGCATCCGCTGGCCGAGCAGGCCCGCGACCGGATCGCCTGGCCGATCCTCGCTCGACAACAGCGCCCGGCCGCGACCGCTCCCACACCGCTCGCGCACGAGTGCCAGACGCCCGCCTTGTCCTTGAGCCCGCCCTCAAGCTGTCCTGCCGTCGTCAGCGACAGCCGCATCTGACCGTACTTGCCCAGGAGCATGCCGTCGAGCTTGCTCGGCTTGATCCACATCTCGATGGTAGCGGCTGGCAGGTCGCCAAGGAAGTCCCCGCAGTTGAGATGTGCCTGCGGGGCCAGCAGCGCCAGGGCACCCGTCCCGACTTTCGCCTCGGCAACGATCCGGGCTCCCTCCCGGAGCCGCCCGGCAAGGCCCGTCCCCGTGACCAGGTCCCCCTCGGCGCGGTCGAACGAGAGGTTGGCCAGCGGCTCAGCAAGCGTCGGAACTGAGCACAACAGGATGATCGCCGCGAGGATGGCGGTTCTGATGTCCGCCACCAGCAACTCGCTGACGGTGGAACCACGATCCGTGCACATCACAGGCCTCACTCTCTGCGATGGTTCCGCGCCTGGCCGGGCGACCCGGGGAGGGGTGATGCTTCTCAGGCTCTCGGGGCTCAGGAGCATCCCGGCCACACGGCAGGCGTTCCCCGGCGCGCAGCGCACGACCTCCGGCGGGTCCGTGATGCCTGCCGCAGGAATCGCGGCACCTTCGCGGAAGGTACCCCGCGCCGACCACGTCGCCGCAGGCCGATCCGGCGATGGGCGGCACTTCCCTCCCCCCACTCTCGCGCAAAGGAGAGGCCGCGAAGGCTCTCACCGCCCATGAACCGGCAACTCGCCAACCAGTCGGTGCAACTCGATTTCGCTGGTGACGGACAGCTTCTGCTCCGCAATCTGCTCCGCGGCGCTACCCGCCCATTTCGCTGGCCCGCCTTCTCCCTCCGCCTCGGCGAGCATACCATCACCGCCGAGAACTGCGAACTGGTTGCGGAGGAAGCGAGCGACGCCGATTCGCTGCGCTTGTGCTACTCCCATGCCCCCACCGGCGTACGGACCACCGTCAGCTACTCGCTATGGGACGGAGGCTTCCGCAAGTCACTTTGCATCACGGGGGCTGACCTGGCGACTCCGGAGCGGGTCTATGTGGATGTCCAGTCGGTCGCGGGCGCGGCCGTCGTCATCACGGGCTTCGAGGCACAGGCGCCGGACGATGGCGAGGTCGGCGACCAGGCGGGCGAGGAGACGTCGTCCGGCACCATGCCCGGCTGCGGCTACCCGGTCTACCTGGATGACTGGTTCGTCGCGATGGAGCACCCCGCCGCCTTCACGACCGTCAGCCATGGCTGCCTGGAGGCCTATCACCACCCGACCTGGTGCGACGGGCAGCTCGCCGGCGTGCCGGTCATCTACGGCGCCGCCCCATCCGGTGGGACCGTCCGTGCCGCCCTCGATGCCTACATCCGCACCATTCGCTTGCCGCGCCTCAACCAGTTCCTCGTCTCGCTGTGTACCTTCTGGTCCGATCCGTATGTCGGGAGCATGGAGTACGCTGTCTCGCTCGAGGGTTACCGCCAGTACCTGCGGGCGATGCTTGCGCTCGGTATCGTGCCCGATGTGCTCACTCTCGACGCGGGCTGGAACGATCGCCGCTCCATCCTGCACTTCAAGCACGATCCCGACGATACGGCTCTGCTCGCGCTTGCGGAGGAGGTCCGCGCCCTGGGTCTCGACCTCTCCCTGTGGATCAGCCGCAACGGCCCGATGGGCTTTGACCCCGCCTGGGCGGCCGAGCAGGGCTATGCCGTCGGGCAGGGACGGGCCGCCTCGTACAGCGGCGAAGACTACCTGGTAATGCTCGACCGCAAGTGGGAGCATGATCTGGGGGAGCGCCTGGTCCGGCTCTGCGGCAAGGTCGGTGCGCGGCACTTCAAGATCGACTGGGACAACGAGTGCGCCAGCAATGCCGCGTTTGATGAGCGATATCCCTCCCGCGACCACGTGCGCGAGGAGACGCTCAATGCGTGGTTCCGGATCGAGGACCGGATGCTCGCGGAGAACCCCGGCGTCGTGACCCGCGATGGCTGGTGGCCCAGTCCCTGGTTGCTCGCCCACGGCAGCCACCTGTGGCTGCCCGCGTCCGGTGACTGCGAGTATTCGAGCCTGCCCGCCCGCACCCAGCGCGATCGCGCGATTAACCACCGCGACGCGATGTACCACAAGGTGCTGGTGACCGACAACAGCCCGGTGCCGCTCGACCCCTTCGACAACCACGAGTTTGCCCAGGCCCCGCGCAATCCCGTTCAGGAGGAGCGCCAGACGTGGCTGGACAATCTCGTGCTCACCTTCACCCGCGGGACGAGCTACATCACGCTGTTTCTCAACCCGGAGAGCCTGGATGAGTGGCAGGCAGCCCAACTGCGGCAGGTGCTCGCGTGGGCGCGGCACCACGCTCCCGAACTGCTCACCGATGAGGGCCGCATGGTCCTCGGCAACCCGGCGGCGGGGGAGGTCTACGGCTTCCTCAATCCCGCTCCCGAGGGCGCATGGCTCGTCCTGCGCAACCCCTCCGTCCAGCCACAGACCGTCGGCCTGAGCATCTGCGAGCTGCTCGGCTACGAGCCGGCGAGCGTCTGGCAGGTCTACCCCTACTGGGAGCGTCTGAGCGGACCGCGCAGTCTGCTGGGCCACGAAGTGGTCCTCGTGCACGCGGTGCGCCAGGGTTCGCGGGAGCTCTCGCCGCTGCCGGGGGTCCCGTTCATGGCGCGGCCCGGCGCGAACGGCTATGAGTATCTCTTCCCGGGCAACAGCCCGCTGCGCGAGGGGATCGGCCCCTCCGTCGCCCCGCTCATGCAACTGCCACAGCTCGACGCCGACAGCCCGGTGGCGACCTCGGAAGACGAGGTGGTGTCACGGCAGTGGTTCGTTACGGTCCCCTACCGCATGGTGGGGCCGGAACTCTCGATCGCCCTGCGCGGCCCGCAGGAGGTACTCGACCGCCTCACCCTCACCGGCAGCACGTGCCGCTATCAGGGCGGCCGGGGCGAGCACACCATCCCCGTCGAGCGCATTTACCGCAAGGCGACGCACGGCTACGGCACGCGTCGCTTCCTGCCGCCGGTGGGCGAGCGCACGCGAGACGACTACATTCTCAGGCTGCCCTCCGGCGGCCGGTTCTCGCTGACCGTCGAGGTCACGGGCACGGGAGTGGCGGCGCTGGAGTGGGAGGCATGGCTGAGCGGCTGGGAAGCCCCCGCCCGCCAGACAGTAGCGCTCGCCGATCCGCCGGTCCCGGGCCCACAGTTGCCGCCACACCCCAACGGCTTCTCGCGCTGTCGGCGCCTACTCTGACGGCCGACGTGACCGCGTCGTGTGCGGCCGCCGCGTCGGTCGAGCGTCCCGCTCGATACGCCTCCCCGCCGACCGGGACGGTCGGCCTACGCGTCTGCGCCTCGTCCCTCGCCGCGGGCCCTCCTAATCCGGCCCCTCCCGGGAGCCCGCGGCGTGCGCTCCTTCTCGGAATGCATGCGAGGCGAGGCACTGGCACCAGGTGCGGCGGTACCACTCGGGGTGTACCTACCGTCCCCAGACCTCCGCCTCGGCCAGCACCAGCGGTCGCCCCGCATCGCGGGCGCCGAAGGTTAGCTTCACGAAGCGGTAGCTGCCCTGCAGACCGCCGATGACCTCATCTGGCACATCCTCGGTGAAGGGCTGCGTCCCGGCCTGGCCGAGCCTCGTCCACGCCCGCCCGTCCACCGAACCCAGCACCACCAGCTCCGGCAGTTGCCCCGAGTACAAGAGCCTGACGCGGTCGAGCTCGTGCGGTACGCGGAGGTCGAAGGTGAGGTCGAAGGGCTCCGGCTTGACCCACCGCACGGCCCACGCGGTCACGGGCGGGGTGTTGGGGCGTCGCACCTTGCTGCCGGCGAAACAGTCACCGGCCGTGGGTGCCAGCTTGCGATTTGTCAGGTGCCCTCTGCCAAAGGGAACGGCTGTGACACCCTCGTCCGGCCAACTGTCCGGTGCGAGCGAGTAGCTATAGCTGCCGCCCGTGTCGGCATTGGCCACGTCGAGGGGCTCGTTATTGTCCCAGAGCAGGAAGTTGTTGGTCAGGCAGACCCCGGGCGGCGGCTCGGCGGTGACATTCTGAAATGGCGGCAGCTTGAAGCGCCAGAGGTCGGTCTGCGGTAGTTGCCACTGGTCAGCCAGGACGGCAAAGGCCTGCTTCCAGGCCTCATGGGCGAGGGCCTTGCCCTGCAGCGGGTTGACGGCCCAGCTCTGCACTTCGCCTTTCCCGACGCGGCAGGTGAGCACCGCGGGCTGTCCCCCCTCGCAGCGGGCCGTGACGGTGGCGGCGGCCGGCCGCGCCGTCACGGCGCTGCTTAGCAGCGGCAACGCCTTGCCGGCGAGGGTCATCGACGAAGTGGTGAGGGCCGGCCCTGCCGCCCACCCCAGGAGGCGATCGCGTGCCTCGGCGGCCGGGGTGCCGTCGGTGTAGCAGCTCATCGCGCCCGGGTCGAAGATGACCAGCTTGCCGCCGCCCTCCACGTAGGCCTGCAGCCTGGCGACCACCGGCTTACGCTCATAGGTCATCCGGGGCACGAAGACCACAGTGTAGGCGCTCAGGTCGCGCTCGCCCCGCTCCACCTGGTTGTCATCCACGAAGGCAAACCAACGGCGGCAGACCGGGCCCAGCAGCGTGTACAGCACCTCGATCTCGTCGAGGGCGAGGCCGTCGCCGGGGCCCGCGTTTTGGGTGTCCGTCGAGACCAGGATGGCTGCGCGCGAGGGCGCCGGGAGACGCGGGCGCTTCATCGTGGCGAGCGCGTCCACCGTCTGCAGCTCGGCGCGCCAGCGGGGCGGGGAGCCGTAGAAGTCGAAGATCGTGTCGCCCCGGCCTGCGCGGGAGCCGACCGTGTCGCCCAGGTACAGGTGTAGCCCCAGGCCGCCGTTGCGGAAGACCTGGCTGAAGTACTCGTTGACCTCATCGGGCGTGAAGGCCCCCGCATAGTGCTCGACGTGGGCGCACGGCCAGACCTCCGGACCGGGCACGCGGCCGCCGTCCCCGCTGGTCAGGTCCACCAGCAGTTTCGTGATGTAGCCAAACTCGCAGCGGGTGGCCTCGCGCGAAGGATACAGTTGGTGGGTGACGATATCGAAGGTCTCGCGCCAGCGACCATAGTCGAAGCCCTTGATCTCCGCGGTCGGGTCCCATGAGATCAGCTTGATCTCCGGCGCCACCTCGTCGCGCAACTGCTTGAGCCGGACCGCCAGGTGATGCATCTCGTCGTTGAGCCAGCGATGGTATGCAATCCACTCGAAGGCGTTCTTGCTGTCGGGAACCGGGATCCCGTACTTGCCGAAGCCGTACTGGTCGCGGACGGCGGCGTCCGCCTGCCTGATCCAGGCATCATCGGGCTTATTCTCCTGGCGGCGCCGGCTGATGAGCGAGATCTGCTGCTCCTGCGCCTCGTCACCGGCATACAGGCCCCAGATGACGTCCCGGTACTTGGGCAAGACCGAGCGGAAGTCGTCGAGGTAGACAGCGGCATTGGCCGGGTCAGGCAGCGCGCCGGGGGACTTCAGGTAGATCAGGCCCTTGTCGCCACGTCGGCGGTGGTTGTTGACCATGTCGTACCAGGCGATGGTGAAGGTGTAGGTATTGTCGAGCTGCCGCAGGTGGTGCTCGGCGTACAGATCGAGGAACTCGTCGTACCGGTAGCGCTCTCCATACTGCATGGCAAAGGGACGCAGCTTGTTCTTGTCACGCCCCTCGGCCCAGAAGATCACGGCCTCGCGGGCGAGGCCGTAGGGCTGATCCGCAAGCAGCTCCTCGAACAGCGGATCGGGCACGGCGAAGGTGCGCGGGAAGCGGGAGCGCTGGGCGTGATAGGTGTTGCTGTAGGCCACCGTCGGGCCGGAGAGTACCTCGCACAGGAAGCTCTGTGCCAGCTCATCGGTGACGTCGTACTTCACCGCCAGGTCGGTCGTGGCGCCGGGGGCCACCGTGGCTGACTGTTCCGCCGGCGGGTCGGCCGTGGTGCCCTTCCGGCGTGTCACCCGCGCGGTGACCGGTGCGGGCTGCGGGCCGCGGTTGGTGACCCGTGCGCGGAAGACGTTCTGGCCGGCATTGTTGCCGTCGAGGCAGAGCCAGCCACGGCTGCGCGCCTCGACGATGACCGCGGCCGGCGCGGTGCCGGCCGGCCCTGCGAACAGGACCTCACCGAACTGCTTCGGCTGGCCAAAGGCGCCGTACAGGGGGGCCCAGGTGGACAGCTCCACCGGGCCGGCGTAGCGCTCACGGGCAAAGTTGAAGCCCCAGACATCACCCACTTGCGGCGTCACCCCGAAGGCCGGGTGGCAGGGGATGGTGAGGTCCACTTCCCAGCCCGTCGCGGTTCGGCTTGCCTTGACCTCCAGCGGGCAGTCCCACTCCTGCCGGCTGAACCCGTTCTCGGTCCGGTAGGCATCGTTGACCGTCCCCCGCGAGTTGACCACGATCTGGTAGTACGACCGGCGGCCGCAGGCCGGATCAATGAACAGCTCCACGCAGTCATCGCCATACACGGCCCCATCGCGGCTCGCGACATCGGCCTTGAGCCCCGGCAGGTTGGTCTCGTCGCAGACGAAGCGGATCCGGAGGTTCTTGCCATCGTAGCCCATCTGTGCCCGGGTGGCCTGGGTCGGGGCCGCGGCATCCATTGTGTTGAGGGTGAAGGGCCCGGTGTCCTCGAGCCTGGCGGTCAGGTTGGGCAGGCGAGCGAGGGTCAGGCGCGCGGAGCGTCCGGTCGGCTGGCCACGCAGGGTGAGCGTGCCCTCTGTCAGTGAGTAGACGAGCCACTCCTCGCTACCGGGGTACTGCTCCTGCGCCCACTTGGTGGAGCCCAGCTTCTCATCGAGGTAGCTCATCAGGCCGCGGAAGCCGCAGCGGTCGCGTGGGAGGGAGACGGCCTTCCGGGCGGCCTGCGCATCGCGACTGTAGGGGAGGCGCAGCTCGATGGCGCGGCCATCGGCCGAGAAGTGTCCCCGCGGGCCGTCCGTGGGCCAGTCACGGTGGCCCTCGTACCACAGAAACGTCTGCGCCCGGCCCTCGCTGCCAGCTCGCGCCGGCTTGACGAGGTAGGTGTTGTTGAGGCCCGGCCGAGCGCCCTTGATCTGGTTGGTGTAGAAGTCGGCCTGACCATCGAGATCG
>CAZIWQ010000014.1:0-14301 GCA_964542355.1 uncultured Armatimonadia bacterium | reverse complement strand
TAGCGCATGTTGGCATGGTAGTCGGGAGCGAACTCGGCGCCCGCCTGGCCGGGGGCCCAGGGGCGGGCCTGTGCGAAGTCCACCCGGAAGTACAGGAATGCCGCGTCGTGGGTCACCCACAGGCGCGAGAGGGCACCGCGAGGGCTGTCGGCCTTCCGCACCATCTCCGGCGGAGCATCCCAGACGGTCGTGATGCCTTGCCAGTCCGCGAGATCGCCGTCGATGACGATGGGGGCTGCCAGGCCGGCGGAGCACATCGCAGCGAGCAGGGCGGTGACAAGGCCAAGGCGGGGGAGGACGACCATGGTAGGACCTCCAGGGGGCAAGTGGCCACTGCTTCGCCGTTGGAGCGGCTCAGGCCTTCGTGTCCCTCCGCCGGCGCCCGTGCGCGATGCCCCCCGGGCTGCGCCCCTGGGCGTGTGGAGGAGAACCGAGCACGCGGGGAGCATACTACCGGCAGGCTTGAGTGCCGCGACCCCCACCCGCCGCGCTCCTCAACCGGCGTCTGCACACTGGCACGCCCATGTCAGGAACGAAGGAAGCTGTGCTTTCCCACGGGAGGCCCCTCCATGAAGACCGCTGTTTCCCTGCTGGCTCTGCTGCTAGTGGCGACCTCGATCAGCTTCGCCCAGGACCTGGCCGAGCTGGAGGTGGACCACAGCGTCAACAGCGAGTTCGTGACGCCGCACACCGACTGGGCCACGCCCTACGCTCTCGGCACGCTGCGGGTCCTGTTCTTCACGAACGGCCGCGGCACGGCCGGGCGTGAAGTCGTCGAGCTGAAGCAACGCTTCGACTTCGACCCGCAGATGATCTTCTGGTCGATCATCCAGGACACGACCACGGAGCAGTGGCACGGGGGCGAGAACGGCGTTCGGCGGATGGCCGCGCTGCTCTCCCAGAAGTGGGACGCGTTCGTGTTCATGGGCATTCCGCCCGAGAGGATGCCCGCGGACGAGCAGTACACGATGATCGAGGCCCTCACCAGGGGCGCCGGGCTTGTCGTCGTCAACACCGACGACAGGCGCGTCCTGAAGGACAAGAACAAGCTGAAGCAGTTGCCGGCGTTCCTGAGCGACGTGGACGGCGCGGCGGCCTTCACGGTCCTCAAGGGCCGGGGCGTCCGCCTGCCCCGGACTCCCGCCATCAGCTACCGGCCGGGCTGGGAAGTGGCGTACGACGAGTGGGACATGCGGCTGGGGAAGGCGATCCTGTGGGCGGCAGGCAGAGAGCCGAAGCTGGGTCTCACACTCACGGCGAAGGGCAACGAGCTGGCACACGCGGCGCTGCCCGGGGGGGCGGCAACGCTCACGTGGCAGGGCGCCGGCGCCGGGACGGTGGCCGACGTGACCCTGCGCCGCGATGACGGCACGGCCCTCGCGCTGCCGCGCCGGCCGCTCACGACCGCCGAGGGCACCGGGGAGCTCACCATCCCCGCGGTGCGGGCGGGCGGCTACTATCTCGATGTCATCGCCCGTGAGGGCCGGCACGTGGCCGGGTTCGCCAGCATCCCCCTCACCGTCACCAGCCCGCGCAAGGTGGACGAGGTCAAGCTCGCGCCGGACTGGGCGGAGATCGGCCAGCATCTCAGTGGCGAGGCCACACTGTCGGGCCCGCCCGGTGCCAATGAGCGCCTGCTGGTCAGCCTGCAGGACCGGCGTGGCCGCGAGATCGCCCGACAGAGCATCACGCCTGGCGCCACCGCCGGGGCGTTCAGCTTTGAGGTCCAGCCGTGGTTCCCCATGCTGGTGACGGTGCGCGCCACGCTGCTGGAGGGCACGCAGGAGCTCGCGACCGCGTGGCAGTTCGCGTACGTGGTCAAGCGTAACCGCGGGCAGTTCAACTTCGTCATGTGGGCCACGCCTTCCGGGAATCTGGCGCCGTTCGCCGAGGCGAGCCTGGCCGCCAGCGGTGTCACGATCCAACTGGCCGGCGCCACGCCGCCGGTGTTTACCACGGCCTATGACATCTCCTGGATCCCCTACACGACCGACATTGCGACCCCCAAGGACGAGAACGGAGTCATGAAGCCCTGCTGCTGGAATGATGAGGCCGCCATCCAGGCGCGCGTGGACAAGGTCGTGGAGCAGCACGTCGTCGCGCGCCGGCGCGGTGTGTTCGTCTACTCGCTGGGCGACGAGATCGCGGTGCGCGGCTCGTGCTTGAGCCCCCAGTGTCTGGCGGCCTACCGCAAGTACCTGCAGGAGCAGTACGGGGACATCGCCGCCCTCAACGTGTCGTGGGGCAGCGAGTACGCGAGCTTCGACGAAGTGCAACTGAGCCTGCCGCAGGACAACGACGAGAGCGAGGCGCTGCGCCGCGGCAACTTCCCGCGGTGGTATGACCGGCAGGCCTACCAGTCGAGCAACTTCTGCAAGCTGTGTGCGCGCTTCGGTGCGGGCTTCCGCCGCATCGATCCACAGAGTCGGTGTGGTTTCGAGGGCGCGGGCACGTTCGGCGCCGCCGATGATCTGGACGGCTTCGTGCGCGACAACACCTTCTGGTCGCCTTACCCGGGCACGGCCGATGAGGTGCTGCGCTCCATCGCGCCGCGCGACTTCCCCCGCGCCAACTGGATGGGCTACACCAAAGACCCCGATTCGCTGCTGGAGAAGTACTGGCGGATGGTCACCCGCGGCTGTGATGCCGTGTGGTGGTGGCGCTGGGAGACGCTCGGCCGCTTCCATGGCTGGCTGGCACCGAATTTCGATCCGTATCCCGCCAACCGCGAGCTGCTCCGCGATACGCAGATCGTTCGCGACGGCCTCGGTGACCTGCTGCTGCAGTCGGAGATGCAGACCGACGGCATCGGGATCCTGTACTCACAGCCTTCCGCGTATGCCGCCAAGGTGGAGACCTCACCCTCGTACGGCAACTACGAAGGCAGCCACAGTGCCTTCCACACGGCCGTGCGCGATCTGGGCCTCAACTTCCGGTACTTCACCGACCGGCAGATGCGGCTGGGCGAGGTCGATCTGAGCCGGTTCAAGGTCATCCTCCTGCCGTTGACGCAGGCGCTGGGGGCGCAGGAGGCGGAGTTGTTCCGCCGGTACGTGCAGGACGGCGGGGTGCTGCTCGCCGATGTGCGGCCCGCGCTCTTCGACGGGCATCTCAAGCCGCTGGCAATGGGCGGGCTCGATGACGTGTTCGGCATCAAGCGCACGAGCCGGGACGGCGCGCTGGCGGCGGATGGGCTGGTGAAGGTGCCCTCGGCCGGCGGGAGGCTGGAGCCGCTGGACTTGCCCGCGGTCCGCGCGGATGGCGGCGTGCAGGCGGCGGGCGCCGCGGCGGCCGGAGCGGCCGGCCAGGCCCCGCTCTTCCTCACCAACCAGTTCGGGAAGGGCCGGGCCGTGCTGCTAAACATGGCCATGTCCGCCTACCCCAAGCTGGGCGGTGACAGCGCGTCGGAGCAAGCTGCCCGCCTGCTGCGCTTGACCCTGGGGCCGGTTGCGCCGGCGCTCGACCTCAGCGATGCCCGCGGCCGGCGGCTCTCCAATGTCGAGATCACCCGCTGGACGAACGGGCCGGTGCAGATCGTCTCGCTGTTGCGCCACGCCGGCGCGGGTGAGCCAGCCATCGTGCGCCTGCCGCGGGCGATGTACGCCTACGACCTCAAGACCCACCGGGACCTCGGCAAGCGGCAGGCCGTTGAGGTCGCGATCACCCCGTGCCGGGCCGTGTGGTTGGCCCTGTCGTCCGAGCCGCTCGCGCCGCTTGCGCTCACGGCCGCGCCGCTGGCGGCGCCCGGCAGCGTCCAGCGCGTGCGGATCACCTCCGCCCTGCGGCGGGGCCGGCAGGCCGCTAAGGTAACGGTCACACTCCCAAGCGGCGCGGCGGCCGACTGGGTCGATCCGGTAGTGGTCGTGGATCGCAAGGGCGCGTCGGTGGATGTGCCGGTCGCCTTCAACGACCCGCCAGGCACGTGGACCGTCAACGTGACAGACCTGTACACGAGCAAGACGACAAGTGCGCAGTTCAACGTGAAGTAGGTGATGAGAGTGATGCGTTTCAGTGCTCTGGTGCTACTGCTGACGCTCTGCCTGCCGGTGCTGGCCGCCGACAGTTTCCCCATCAATGTCTATCCCTGCCCGCGAGCCGACGTCGCGCCGGTGGTGGACGGCGCGCTCGATGACGCCGTCTGGCGGGGAGCCCCGCTCGTCTCGGGCTTCACGCTCTACGAGTCCGGGGCGACGGCGAACCCGCAGACGTTCTTCCGTGTGCTGTGGGATGACCGGTGTCTCTACTTCGGCATCCGCTGCGATGAGCCGCTGGTCGCGAAGGCCAGCCTCGCACGCCATGGTCACGACGAGCACGACATCTTCCGGAGCGAGACGCTCGAGGTGTTCGTGGACCCGGACCACACGCATCAGCGCTACTACCAACTCGCCTTCAGCATCGCCGGCAGCCTGTATGACGGGGAGGGGATGGCGACCGCGTGGGACAGCAACGCGCAGGTGCGGACCGCGACCGGGGCGGACGGCTGGTCGGCGGAGCTCGCCGTGCCGTGGCAGCCGATGAAGGGCACGCCACGGGCCGGCAAGGTCGTGGGCTTCAACGTGAGCCGCGACCGCAACGTCGGCCAGCAATTGTACAGCGCCTGGACCCGCGTGGACCCGGGGCTCGGCTTCCACGATCCGGACCGGTTCGCGCACCTCGTGCTGTCGGGCACGCCGGAGGACATCGGGAAGCTGTCGGGGGAGTTCCGCAAGGGCGGTCGGACCGGGCCCATCACGCTCTACAGCGCCGAGGGGTTCGCGCAGACCAGCTACGTGCAACTGGCGGCGGCCGCCTGCGGCGACGTCCGGAAGCTGCTGGTCCGTCTCGACGAGCAGCGCCTCACGGAGAAGGACCCGGCGGCCGCCGCAGAGATCAAGCGGCGACTGGATGACTATGCAACGCGCCTGGCGACGATGAGGAAGGAGGCGGAGGGGCCGCTGGATGCGGAGCGCTGGACGCGACTGGACCTGGCCCTCCAGGAGATGGTGCAGACGCTACAGCAGACGGTGGCTCAGGCGCGCCTGAAGGCGCTGCTGGACCGCATCTAGAGGCCCGGCGAGAAGCCGTTCTGAGGCCGCGAAGCTACGCCGGAACTGACTGATCGGCTGCCGTTGGGCAGCCTCGGTGGTCTGGCACACGGAATCCCGAGGACTGAGATGGAACGCGTCAGGTTGGCGGTCATGGGGGCCGGGCTCATCGGCGCAAAGCACGCGGGGCTGGTGCGCGCCAATGGGGCTTGCGTGCTTGTGGGCATCTGCGACACCGATCCGGCCCGCCAGCCGGTCGCCGATGGTCTCGGCGTGCCCTTCTACCGCTGCGCCGAGGAGCTCATCCGGCGGGAGCGGCCGGCCGGGGCCATCATTGCTACGCCCAACATCGAGCACGCACCCGTCGCCGTAGCCTGCGCCGAGCGGGGCGTGCACGTTCTCGTCGAGAAGCCCGTCGCTGACACCCTCGACCAGGCGCAGCGCATCGTCGCCGCGGCGAAGGAGCACGGGGCTTCCGTGCTGGTCGGGCATCACCGCCGGCACAACCCGCTCGTGCAGCAGGCGCGTGGCCTGGTGCGTGGCGGGACGCTCGGCAGACTGATCGGCTTCTCCGCCCTGTGGACGCTGCTAAAACCGGACGAGTACTTCCGGGTTGCCTGGCGGCGCGAACGCCCGGGCGGCGGTCCGCTGCTGATCAACCTCATCCATGACCTGGACAGCCTGCGCTTCATCTGCGGCGAGGTAACGAGTGTCTACGCGCGCACAAGCTCGGCGGCGCGGGACTTCGCTGTCGAGGATACGGTGAGCATCTCCCTCACCCTGGAGAACGGGGCACTGGGCACGATCCTCGCCTCGGACGCGACCCCGGCGCCGTGGTCGTACGAGGCCACCACCGCCGAGAACCCCTGCTACTTCCATGCCGCTGACAACTGCTATCACTTCGTCGGCACCGTCGCCTCCCTGGCCTTTCCGAGGATGGAGCTGTGGCGTTACGCCGACGGGAGCCCACGGGGCTGGGGCCACCCGCTTGAGCGACAGCCCATCGAGGTTTCGGCGGTCGATCCGCTGCGGGCGCAGCTCGAGCACTTCTGCCGGGTGGTCCGCGGGGACGAGGAGCCGCTGGTCAGCGCAGAGGAAGGCGCCCGGTCGCTGGCCGTCGCGCTTGCCGCCGCGGAATCAGCCGAGAAGGGAATCGCGGTCGATCCGCGAACGCTGTGGCGTCCCTCCTGAATGCCCGATTCAGCCACTCAGTCAGCGCCGGCCGTGATGTCGCCGGTGCGACCACACCGGAGATGCTGACATGACCGAGCTACGTCGCGAGGCCTACCACCTCCCTGCCGCCGAGCTGGGGCCGGAGAACCCGCTCCCTGTCTTCCGTGCCCCGCAGCACGATTCGCAGGTTGATTACGAAGCGCACCACATCCCCGAGGAGGACCGCGTCGGGTTAGGCTGTGCCAGCGGCCGCCGGGTCCTGCCACACCGGATGCAGGACGGGTACTCCCGCCGGCGGAGCCCGCGCGACCTGCCGTCCTTCGTCCTGGAGAACGAGTTCCTGACAGTCCGAGTGCTCCCGGAGGTCGGCGGGAAGGTGGCCTCCATCTTCCACAAGCCACTGCAGCGTGAGCTGATCTACCGCAACCCCGTCTTCCAGCCCGGCAACCTCGCCCTCCGCAACGCCTGGACGAGTGGCGGCATTGAGTGGAACTGCGGGCAACTGGGACACCACTACCTGGCCTGCTCGCCGGTTCACTGCGCCCGCGTGGAGGGATTGGCTGGCGAGCCGGTCCTGCGCCTCTACGCCTGGGAGCGTGTCAAGCAGTTCCCCTACCAGATCGACCTGCATCTTCCGCCCGGTTCCCCCTTGCTCTTCGCCCATGTGCGCCTCATCAACCCCCACGACGATGAGATCCCGATGTACTGGTGGACGAACATCGGGATGCTGGAGCGCGACGGGGGGCGGGTGCTTGCCCCGGCCGACACCACCTACCACGGCATGACCGTGCACGACTGCCCCGTCATCACGGGCCTGGACTACAGCTACGCCACCCGGGTGAGGCGGGCCTATGACCTCTTCTTCCGCATTCCGCCGGACCGCCGCCCCTGGGAGGCCTACTTCGACCGGGAGGGCGAGGGCTTCTTCCACACCTCCACCTGGCGGCTGCGGGGGCGGAAGCTGTTCGCCTGGGGCATGGGTCAGGGCGGGCGGCGCTGGGGAGAGTACCTGGCTGCGCCGGACATGCCTCACCTGGAGATCCAGGCGGGCCTCGCCTACACGCAGCACCACACCGTGCCGATGCCCGCGAGGACTGCGTGGAGCTGGACCGAAGCGATGGGCCACTTCGCCTCCGACCCTGCGATCACCCACTGTGCGAACTGGCAGGACGCCTACGCCGAGGGCGAGCGAGTGGTCGAGGCGATGCTCCCGCGCCAGGAGCTTGACCGCCTCGATGCGGCGATGGCTCAGGTGACGGAGCGCGCGCCCGAGGAGGTGCTCTTCCGGGGGCTCGGCTGGGGTGCCCTGGAGCAGCGCCGCGCGGCGCAGGCGGGCGAGGACTGCGGCATTCCGCCGGAGCTGCCCTTCGATGATGGCGATCTCGGCGAGGACCAGGAGCCGTGGCTGCAGCTCCTTGAGACCGGAGCCCTCCCCCCACGCGAGCCGGAGGACGATCCCGGGCAGTTCCTGGTGCAGGAGCAGTGGCGCGAGCTGCTGGAGGGGAGCATCGCGGGCGGGCGCAGCGACCACTGGCTGGCGTGGCTGCACCTCGGGGTGATGAGGATGGAGGCCGGTGACACCGCGGGCGCGGTTGCTGCCTGGGAGAGCTCACTGCAACGCGCCCGGAGCGGCTGGGCCCTGCGCAACCTCTCCGTCGCGAAGAGTGGCGATGACGAAGCCACTGCTGAGCTCCTTGCCGAGGCTGTGAAGGCGGGGCCGACCGTCCCCTCGCTGGTCGGCGAGTACGCGTCCGTGCTCCTCCGGCTCAAGCGCTTCGATGCCCTGGATGAGCTGCTGAAGACCCTCCCCGCAGAGGTGCGTCAGGCGGAGCGTCTGCAGTTGGCTGCGGGCTGGGTTGCGCTGCACTTCGGCCGGTTCGAGGAGGTGGAGGCGACCCTCGCCGGGGACTTCGCCACCATCCAGGAGGGGGAGCTAACGCTCAGCGAGCTGTGGTTTGCGCTGCAGGCGGCGAAGCTGGCGGCGGCCGCAGGGCGTGAGGTCGACGATGAACTGAAAGCTCGCGTCCGGCGTGACTTCCCGCCACCCTATGCGATCGACTTCCGCATGTCGCAGGAGGGCGACGACAAGTACATCCCGCCGCAGGCGACGAAAGGCTGATCCGCCGGGTTGGCCCCCGAACCCTACGGGCACCATCACCGGGGCGGGGCTGGCGCGCGCATGCCTCGAGGTTCATTGCCCAAGTGACGTGCTGGCCGGATGGGCCGCCGGGGTCTGCACCCTGGCCGGCGCTATCATGATCATCGACAAGAGTACGGCAGGATCGACTTCTCCGTCATAGGCACTTGGCGCGGCGATCAGATGGACATGTCCGGGAGGTGTGATGCGAGTGTCTCGCCAGTTGGCTGTTCTCGGGTTCTGTGTCTGCTGTGCCGGGCCCCTGTGGGCACTGAGCATGGACGAGGCCAGACAGGAGGCGGCAAAGGCCTTCCCGGGGATGGAGGCGGCAGCCGCCAAGGACCTGGCCGAGAAGCTTGTGGCGCTGGAGGAGGAGCAGTCGCTGACGTACGAGTACAAGGGCACGACGGTCACCTTCCGGATGGTAGACGGCCGGGTGCAGAGCGAGCGGCACATGAGCGCCAAGCCTGTGGCGGGCATTCAGTCCGCCGGGTCGTCCCCGCCTGCGCCGGTCGCTACTCCCCCCGCGCCCTTGACACCGGCCCCAACCGGCCTCGGCGTCGCTGCGCCGCCAACCCGCGCAGCCACCGGCCCCCACAACCCCACCGACACCGTCCCCTTCGACCACTGGGCCTACAAGGCCGTAGCGACCCTCCAGAGCCTCCACGTCATCGGCGGATACCCCGATGGCACCTTCCGCGGGGACCGCGCGCTGACCCGGTACGAGGCGGCCATCGTATCGTGCAATCTGCTCAACCGCGCGCCGAAGGATGCCCTGCCGGAGCACACGCCGAGGTTCGAAGGGCCAGACGGATCCCGGGATTCGAGCGAGACTGTGCCCTTCAATCACTGCGCCTATCCGTCCGTATCCGCCTTGAGCCAGAAGCGCGGCCTGCCGCTGGCGTATCCCGACGGCACCTTCCGGGGAGACCGGCCCTGTCAGCGGGGCGAGTTCGCAATCTGGCTGGCGTGTCTGACGGGAGTGGCCCAGTCGGCGGCTCGCGAGACGCTGTCTGTTGCGCCGGAGGGCAATGATCAGTGGTCCGGCACGCTGCCCGAGCGCAGCGCCAGGGGCGATGACGGCCCCCTCCTGACGGCTGCGAAGGCGCGGGACCTGATCAAGGCGCGGTATGCCGCGGGCACGCTCAAGGCGCCGGTCAAGCTGATAGTCACCGACAGGATCGGCAAGCGCACCGAGGAGGCTGTCTTCCTCCCGCCGACGGGGAACCTCATCGGCGGAGCTGCTACCGAGGAGTGGCTGAGCTTTCAGGATGCCTGCGTGAACGGACTGCGCGCGAAAGGCATCGCATTCTGCCCCACGCAGCCGGAGCAGGACACCCGCACGTTCATGCAGGGCACGATGACCCGCTACGAGATGGCTTCGCTCCTTGCCGGAACGCTGGCGGCGTATCCCGCCGGGGCATCGGTCGCGGCGCGACCGGGTGGAGGGGGACCACTGGACAAGACCCCTGCCGCCCTGGGGTGGGGGCCGGATGACAAGCCCTACCCGGAGAAGGACCTCACCGGGCCGGATGGCGGCAAGTACGTCTGGGTGCCGGTGGGCCAGTATGACATGGGCGCCAACGACGGCACCCCACAGGAGAAGCCTGCGCACCACGTGAAGCTCACGCAGGGGTTCTGGATCGGGAAGTGCGAGGTGAGCAACGGGCAATACAAGGCCTTCTGCCAGGCGAGTGGCAACACTTTCCCCGCCGGCAGCGATCAGGCGGATGAGCACCCGGTGGCCTTCGTCAGCCAGGACGACGCCTGGGGCTACTGCCGGCGCTACGGCCTGGCCCTGCCCACGGAGGCGCAGTGGGAGTTTGCGGCGCGCGGACCGGAGAACCGCAAGCACCCGTGGGGCAACGAGTGGGACGCCAAGCGGTGCTGCAACGGGGACAACAAGGGGCCCGGCGGGAGGACGGTCCCGGTGGGGAGCCTGGTGGCCGGGGCAAGCTGGTGCGGAGCCCTGGACATGGTCGGGAACGTGTGGGACCTGTGCGCAGACTACCTGAACTACGGGGGAGCGGCGTTGATCGACCCCGACCAGAAGGGCGGGGTGGCGCTGCGGGGCATGGCTTGGCCGCACACCACGCCGGTGGGCTTGCGGGCGACGGATCGTGTCCCGAACTCGCCCAAGTTCCGGGCCAACGATGTGGGCTTCCGGTGCGCGTTCATACCGTCGCGACAGGTACTGCCTCCGGCGCCGGCGAGCCGGCCTCCCGCCGTCGCGCAGGCGTACCCGGCTTCCTCGTGGCCGATGCGGCAGCGGGACATGCACAAGACCGGGCGCGCCGACTACACGGTGCCCCCTTCGCGCCTGAACAAGCACTTCTTTGAGCAGGTGGTCTGGCAGTCCCCCTCTCCCAGCGTCGTGGCTGACAACAACTTCAGCGACTCGCAGCCGGTGTTCTTCGATGGTGCGGGACCCGACCGGCGGGACATCCTGGTGAGCGGATACCACTGGCCCAAGGGTGTTCAGGGGATGGACCGGCACACCGGGCGCATCCTGTGGCAGGGGTGGCCCGGTGGCGGCGAGTGCATCGGCCAGTACACGCCCGCGTTCTCACCGACGGGCGAGACCGTCTATGTGGTCAATGACGCCACCGACCACCCGCTCATGGCGTTCCGCAGCCTCACCGGCCCGGCGGCGAACTGGCACAACGGGCAGGACGCGAACCCCCGTTTGCTGAGCGTCGGCTCGATCACAATCGCCCCGGATGGCAGAGTCTTCGCGCGCGACTGGGGCACGGTGTCTGCGGGGGTGGACCTGGGAGAGGCGATTGCCGTCGCATGGCGGGCAAAGGACCCCCGCCGGAACCTGAAGAGCGAGCCGGCGCTGGCGCTGGATGATGGCCGCCTGCGGGTGATCGTCGGCGGCTGGCAGGTCATCTCGTGCTTTGACGGGACCAGCGGCGAGCGCCTGTGGACCACGACGCTACCGGGCCATGTCTGGGCCGGCGCCACGATTGACCCCGTCACCGGCAACATCTACGCGCCCGTGGTGGACAACGGGACGATGCTGGTGGCAGGGCTGACGAAGACGGGCGCGCCGCTGTGGGGCCAGGAGGCCGTGCCGACCGCCGCGCGAAGCACAGGGCAGGTCGGGGAGGTCTACTCCATCGCCGCCGGGTGCCTGAGCCAGAACGGCGATACCTACTACTTCCAGTCTGCCACGAAGGACGGCAACGGGAAGCTCTACGCCATTGACACCCACCGCGGGGCCGTGAAGTGGAGCTTCGCCACTCACAGCAAGGCGGAGGCGGGGTGGGAGCAGTCCTCGCCCATCGTCACGCCCAACGGTGTCATCGTGGTCGGGAACAACAAGGGGTGCGAGTACCTGGCCCTCAAGGACTTCGGGACCGCGGCGGCGCTGTTCGCCAGCCTGAAGGTGGACCCGAAGACCGGCGCCGGAGCAAGCGCCTCGCTGGCCCCGGACGGCCTGCTCTACCTGCCCATGCGGACCACCTGGACGGTGCCGTGTGACGGCGGCAAAGCCACCGGGCAGGTGGCGAACCTGTACTGCTGCTTCGACCTGTCGGACAAGGTCCCGGACAACCTCAAGTCACCCCCGGAGCCCGTGCTGACCGCGCCGCCCGCGGGGGCCGATGCCACGCCCGATGTGTACTTGTCAGACCTCAAGCCCGTCTCCGCGAAGCAGGGATGGGGCACACTCCAGACGGACCACAGCGTGGAGGGGCCCCCCCTGACCATCGGCGGGAGGACCTTCGCGCGGGGCCTCGGCACGCACGCCGCCTCGGAGATCGTCTACGACATCTCCGGACAGGGCTTTGCGCGCTTCGTCGCCCAGGCTGGCGTGGACGAGGAGAAGAACGCCTTCGCCGGCTCCTGCGTATTCCAGGTCTTCGTGGACGGCAAGGAGGTCTTCAGGACAGGCGTACTCAAGGTCCACGAGGCCGCGGCTTGCGTCAATGTCGAGGTGACCGGTGCCCGGGAGCTCAAGCTCGTGGTCGGCGATGCCGGCGACTGGAGATGCGACCACGCGGACTGGGCCGAGGCCGGGTTCGTGCGCGCTACCTGCAGTCCGCTCCTGAACCCTCCCACCACGGGAGCGCGCTTCCAGGTACAGGAGACGCGCCTGGGAGCGGTCCCCCGGACGGCCGGATCGTCGCCAGCGACGACTGGGGCCACAGAGCCCATCACAGTGCAGGGATCGATCCTGCCGACAAGGAGAGACGCGGGATGATGAAGACACGGCAAGAGAAGACGGAAAAGCCAGGGAAGCTGACACAGAAGGAGCTCAAGGAGAAGCGGAACAAGGCCAAGGCGAAGAAGGCCGGCCGTGAGGGGTCGTAGACGCGCCGCGGGCACTTGGGTATCGTGTCCCCTGCATGAGGCGACCACATGGACCAGATATCGCGAGCCGACATCTCCGACGCTGCCGAGATCCTCGAGCTGCAGCAGCTTGCCTACCAGGGCGAGGCCGCGCTCTATGGTGACTCGTCGATCCCGCCCCTGACCCAGACCCTGGGCGAGATCAGGGCGGAGTTCGGTGAGAAGACCTTCCTGAAGGCATGCCAGGGCGGCAGGCTCATCGGGTCGGTCCGGGCCTCGCTGCGCGGCGGGACCTGCGCCATCGGTCGGTTGATCGTTCATCCGGACTTCCAGCGCCGGGGAACGGGCACTCGGTTGATGCGGGCGATGGAAGCGGAGTTCCCCGCGGCCGAACGCTTTGAGCTGTTCACGGGCACCAGGAGTGAGGGCAACATCCGGCTGTATGAGAGACTTGGCTACCGAGCCTTCCGCACCGACAGGCTATCGGAGCGGGTTGAACTGGTGTACATGGAGAAGCTGCGGGAGTGAGTGGCGATCGGCCGAAGCGCATCGCCGAGGGACCCCGCTGCGCGGGGCCAATCGTGCTTCGCAAACCAGCGCGGCACTAGCCGGTCGGGTACCAGCCCAACAGGAACTCTCGCTCCGTGCCGTCGAAGACCGCCTCCGCGAGATGCTCCACGCCCTGCTGATTGCCCCATGAGTAGTTGATGACGAGGCGGCCCTCGAACTCACAGAAGTCGATGTCCGAGTTGTTCACGTTCCGGGCCGTGGCGATGCGCTCGCGCTCGGCGCCCGTCAGGCCGGGGTTGGCGATGACCCGGTCGTCGTCGGAAGCGACCAGGACCGGGTTCAGCGGGCTCGACTCCCACTCGATGAGGTCGCGGGAGCGCACGACCCGCTGGTCGTAGGCCGGGCCGGGCACGGCCTCCAGATAGAAGTTGTAGTAGTAGCCGTCCAGGTAGCGCAGGGCATGGGGCGCGGTATAGCGGTCCTGCGAGTAGGTACACTCCGGCGGGGTCAACTCCCAGGTACGCATGTCCACGGAGGTGGCGAACCTGGCGGTGAACGGCACCCCGGCGACCTCCGGCGGCTTGCCCACCTCGAACATCAGGACGAAGTGGTCCTCCGCCCGGCACAGCGAAGTGTTGAAGATGCCCCAGCCCGGGAGGTTGAGCGCGCTGCGCGTCTCCCACTCGCGCATGTCATGGGAGACGAACAGGTCGACGCGCTCCCCATCCCAGATGTTGGTGCCGGTGACGTAGACAGTGGCGCCCTCAACGAAGACGTTCCCCAGGTGGTAGCCCCTGGCGAAGCCGGGCGACGAGGCGCCGGTCGCGTGATCGACGAAGCGGAAGTACGAGTCCCCCGTAGTATTCCCCGCGTAACCTGTGCGGACGTACTCGAACCGGTAGAGGCGCCCCGCGAAGACCACGGGCGTGGTCTCGACGAGGTCGCAGTCGATGGTCCCGAGCTTGCGGATGAGTGGCTTCATGGGGGATCGTCCTCCGTGGTCTGCTGTCTCCGGACGCCGACAACTCAGTCGCCTCTTCCGGCAGTCCTCGAGACCCGGCCGAAACAGCCACTTCCGGCCGGGTCTCTAGCGGCGAGACGGCTGGGAGTGGCTTCCGCGGGTCTCTGAGAGTAGCGTCGCGGCCTCAGAACGACTCCTCG
>CAZIWQ010000013.1:0-21581 GCA_964542355.1 uncultured Armatimonadia bacterium | reverse complement strand
CCGGCCAATCGCCCCGGCCGCCACGATCAGTGGCACGACCGGCGAGGTGATCGCCCAGACCGAAGGCAAGGCCGGCACGTTGGTGGCCGAGGGACTGGACACGCAGGGCAAACCCGACGCCGGCGCGTCGGCGGCGACTCCACTGGTGGCCGATAGTGAGTGGGCGTTCGTGCGCTTCGACTTCAGTGCACTGGGCCAGTGTGTTCAATGGCGCTGGAAGGTGGAGGGGGCTACTGCCCGGGCCGTCTACGGGGGCTCGTGGCAGCCGGAGCTGCTGCTGGAGCATCTCGGCCCCGCCCGGGCCGTTACCCTCGCCGGCGAAGCTGTCCGCCTGAGGGTCGCGGTGCGCAATCGGGGCATCGGCGCCCTCGGTCCGGAGCACGCGGCCACGGTCACCTGCTGCGGCGAGAAGCGGCCCCTGGAGCGTCTGGCGCCCGGCGCAACAGCCACACTCGACTTCACTCTCGGCCCTGCGGAGGCATTTCCCCATCGGGCGGAGGCGCGGGTCGACTCTGACGATCGGTCCAGCTCGATCAGCATTGGTACCGCTGATCTGGCCTGGCCCCCCCTGCCCACCCTCGCGACCACGCGACCGGCACAGGCGGAGGTCGTCAAGGCCACTGACCCCTACCTCGTCGTCCAGAACCCCCATTGCCGCTATGTCATCAACCAGAAGATCGCGGGGCTGGGAGCACTCGTCGACGTGTGGGTCGACGGCGCCTGGGAGCCGGCGGGGGCGGTGGCACCGTGGGTTGAGGTCGTACTCACCGCGTCCGGCTGGGGCAGCCCGCCGCTTGGCCCGTTACGCGTCGAGGACACACCCACCGGCGTCCGCCTCGACGGTGAGGTCGAGATCGGGGCCGGCGATCGACTGGCCCTCTGTGCCGAGCTCGGGGACAACAGCCCGGCGCTGCGTGTCGACCTGACACTGGAGGCGCTCAAGCCCAACCGGCTGGCCGCGCTGCGGGGCCCCGCGCTCCATGCCGGTGACCGGTCCACCGGGGCCAAGAAGGGTGTCGCCCTCTTCCCCGGCCTGGAGTACCTCGAGGCCGATGAGCCAAGCTCCAGTGAGCGCGACCTGGCCCCCCCGCACAGCCGTCGCTTCGTCCCCCACCGCTTCAAGGTCACGGCGCCGATCATGCTGGTGGAGACGCGGACGAGCGGCCCGGTGCTGGGGATCGCGTGGGACCCGCAGCAGAAGTGGGACGAGGAGCACAACGCCCCCGCCGCATGCTTCGCCTCTCCGGACGCGATCACTCACCAGGACAACCACCTGATGCAGCTCATGCTGCCCTCCGTGCCCGACTTCATCCCCGAGAACGAGCGGCTGGCATCGACGCCGCTGGCACTGGAACCGGGGGACACCTGGAAGCTCACCCAGTACCTGCTTGCCGGCCGCCCGGAGCCCGATGCCACCGCTGCCCTCCGGTGGCTCGACGCCCTGGTGCCCTATCCCCCGGCCGAGACGTGGCCGCGCAGCTTCGAGGACGAGGTCGCCCTCTGTCGCCATGGGTTCATGACCACGGCGTGGGACGCCGAGACCAACAAGAGCCTCCATGCGGTGGGCTGGAAGGGCGCCAATGCACCGGGCTTCGCCACCCTGATGCTGATGGACGCGCGCGCGGTCGCCAAGGACCCCGACAAGCCCCGGCTCCTGGAGCGCGTGCGGCTGATCGCCGACCAGACGCTGCGCGAGCAGGGGGCCGGGGGCCTGGTCAGCCGCGCCCAGTGCCACATCATGGGCTGGGAGTTCCCCTATCACTGGGGTGGGCTGCCGGGCGCCCTGGGCGCCATGCGCGCGGAGGCGTACGGCGCCCTCTCCGGCCAGGAGGCGGACGGTGGCTGGGCCTTCTACCCCGATGACAAGCACCGCTCGCTGGGCGAGCCCGGCACCCAGGTGCTGGGCACGTGCGCCGGCCGCGCCTACACGCTCGCCAAGTATGCGGCCATCTCCGGCGACCCCGCCGTCCTGGCGGCGCTGGAGAAGGCCCTGCAGCGCATGCGCAGGTTCCGCGTGCCACGCGGCGCGCAGGGGTGGGAGTGCCCGGTGCTCGAGCCGGATGTGCTCGCCTCCGCCTACGCCGTCCGTGCCTGTGTCTGGGCCTACATGGCCACCGGTGACAAGCGCTGTCTCGAGGACGCCCGCTTCTGGGCCCGCACGGGTCTGGCGTTCCAGTACACCTGGGACGATGGGCAGCACCCCGGCATGCGCTATGCCTCCATCCCCGTCTTCGGCTCCACCTTCTTCACCCACTCCTGGATCGGCCTGCCGGTCCAGTGGTGTGGGCTCGTCTATGCCTACGGGCTGCAGGAGCTCCTACGCTTCGACCCCGACGACCTGTGGCAGCGCCAGGTGGCCGGCATCACCGCCAGCGCCACGCACCAGCAGTGGCCGCTAGACAACGCGAAGCTCGCCGGCACCTACCCCGACAGCTACGGCGCGTGGTTCACGCACCGCAATGGTGTGTTCATCAATCCCGAGGACATCGCGGTGAACGTGCTGGCCCTCAAGGGCTTCGATCCGGGCCTGCGCTCCGTGCCTGTGACGGTGGGGACGGGTTCTGTCCACGTCACCGGGCCGGCCGCGATCGAGGCGTCCCTCGAGCAGGCCGAGCTCCGCGTCACCGCCCGCTATCTCCCCGGCGAGACCTGCTACCTGACCCTCGCACCCGTCGTGCTCGACGCGAACCTGCAGGTCACCTGGCGGGGGGCACCGCTGGCGCGCAACCAGGAGCTTGGCGCCGCGCAGACCGGCTGGTCGTATGATGACCGCCTCGCCATCCTGACCATCGGCGGCCGCTGCGACGACCGGGGTGCGGCAACGCTCTCGGTCCGGGGCCTGCGGCCCGGCCTCCCGGCGACCGCGGCCCCGCTCGAACGCTGGGAGTTTGACGAGAGCGTCGAGGGCTGGCAGGGAGAGCACTCGTGTAAGCTATCACGAGAGGAGCAGGCGCTGCGCATCACCGTGACCGGCAACGACCCCTATGCCCTCAGCGGCCCGGCGAACATCGATGCGGCCCGCGTGCGCACACTCACGCTGCGCTATCGGCTCAGCGCCGGCAATGGGCTCGGCCTGTTCTGGCGCTCCTCACGGTCGCCCGCGTGGGGTGAGGACAAGCATGTCACCGTCCCGGTCGTGTCCGACGGTCAGTGGCACGAGGTCACGATCGATCTCTCTGCGCGCCCTCTGTGGGCGGGCACAATCACCCAGGTCCGGCTGGACATCGAGCCCGCGGATGTCGCCGTCGGCACAACGCTCGACGTGGACTGCCTCCGCCCCACGACGGGTGTAGCACCGTAACCGATGCCAAGCGGGCGTAGCGTGGAATTCGAGTACGCTTCGCTCGCGACCTTGGCGGGTGTGGGCGCGGCTTCCAGCCGCGCCAGTATTCGCACGGAGCGGAGCCCTGTAGGAGCGGCTTCCAGCCGCGACTTCTCACGGCAAGACAAGGCGATGCCCCGGCAAGGCCCGTCCGCGTCCCGTGCGGCGAGCACGGCTCGAAGCGCATCGCCACACCCATCGCGGCTGGAAGCCGCTCCTACAAGGGGCCACTGGGTCTCTGGTACTGGCGCGGCTGGAAGCCGCGCCAACACCCATGGAGGCGACGAGCGGCGCATGCTCGACCCCCGTTCCCCAGGGGCTGTCACCGGATGGCCCCTCCAGCCGCCGCACCGGCCGGCGTCCTGCTGACACAACGGGCACAACTGCAACAACAGGAGACACCCTCATGCCTCTCCAGCCCCGCCCGCGAATCGCGCGCATCTGCAGCGGCATCCTCATGCCCTTGCTATGTGCCCTCGCCGCCCCACTCGCGTGCGCCGACCCCAACCAGGGCATCGTCGCCTACTACCACTTCGAGGCCCTGCGCGATGGCGTGCTGGAAGACTCCTCAGGCAAGGCGAACCACCTGAAGCTCGTCGGCGAGGCCACCCTGGCCCCCGGGAAGGTCGGCCAGGGCCTCCTGATGACCGGCAACGGCTACCCCGTGGCCCCCTGCGCCGACAGCCTCGAGGCAGGGGGCGAGATGACCCTCGAGGCGTGGATCAAGCCCTCCGCCAACCCGCCGTCCGGGATGCGCATCGTCGATCGCGCGACGATCGGCGGCAACGATGGCTTCATGTTCGACACGTGGCCGGAGGGCCATCTGCGGCTGATCTGCCAGCCCGGGCTCCTCCGCGTCGCCGACCCGCTCCCCATCGGCGCGTGGACACACGTCGCGACCACGTACTCGGAGACCAGCGGCGAGCTGCGCATCTACATGAACGGCGTGGTCGTGGCCGAGGGCTTCGGGAGCGGGAAGCTCAAGCCCAGCACCCATCCCCTGCACGTCGGGGCCAATCAGGCCGGTGGCGACCGCTTCCAGGGCCTGATCGATGAGGTGCGCATCTACGCCCGCGCATTGGAACCGGAGGAGATCATGGCCCACTACCAGGGCAAGGAGATCGAGCCGCCCGCGACCGCGCTCCAGGTCGGCAAGCCCCTCCCCGTCATCACCCGCAACGACACACCGGAGGTCGACTATGCGGCCCTGTGCGCGCACAGCGACCTCATCTACCTCCAGCCGGCGCTGTATCCCTACGAGGCCATGCACCTGGGCAACGGTAACCTCGGCGCATGCCTGTGGAATGAGGGCGGGATGACCTGGCAGCTCAACAACGGCAGCTACCGGCTGGGCGGGGAGCCAGTGTCCTCGGGCAAGGTGACCCTCACGACTCCGGCACTCGGCCAGGAGAAGCCGGAGCGGTTCGAGCAGCGCCTCAATCTGTGGGACGGCACGGTCACGACCTTTGTCGAGGGCGCGGCGGGACGCGCCCGGGGCACTAGCTTCGTCGCCGAGGGGCAGGACGTGCTGGTCTTCCGCTGCCACGAGACGGGGGCCGGCCCGCGTGAGCTGACCCTCCACCTGTGGCCCTCGCGAGCGAAAGCGCACTTCGTGAGCGGCCCCGACTTCGTCGCCGTCACCGAGCATGCCGACCACGCCGAGCCGTACCTGGCCACCGACATGGCGCTCCTGGTCAAGGTCGTGGGGGCGCGAGTGGAAGTCGGCACGCGCGACGACCGCACCCTCGCCCTGACGCTCGCGGACGCCCCCGCCGACTACACCGTGCTCATCGCCAATCCGCTGGCGCGCAGCAGCGAGAGCGAGGTTCTGCAGCAGGCGCAGGCGATGGTGGCCCGGGCCGAGCAGGCCGGCTTCGACCGGCTCCTCGAGCAGCGGACGGCCTTCTGGCACGGGTTCTGGCCCAGGAGCTTCCTGCGCCTCACCTGCGGCAACGGCGAAGCCGACTTCCTCCAGAACCTGTGGTACCTGTACCTCTACGACCTGGCAAGCATGTCGCGCCAGACCCTGTGCCCCAAGTTCAACGGCGGCAACTGGCTGGTGCACGAGGACCATCGCTGGTGGGGTGGCAACTACTGGCACCAGAACACGCGCGAGCTCTTCTGGCCGGTGTACGGCGCCAACCACGTCGACCTCGCCGACCCGTTCTTCGAGCTGTACTGGCGCATGTGCGACCGCGCGAGAGAGCGGGGCCGCATCAGCTTCAGCGCCGACGGCTACAACTTCGGCGAATGCGTCCCGCTGGACGGTGGCGGAGCGGCGCGGCCACCGCTCACCCCGGGTTATGGCGCTCACATTCTCACGGTCGGGCTGGAGGTCGCGCTCCAGGCCTGGTGGCGCTATGAGTACACGCGCGATGAGGTCTTCCTGCGCGAGCGCGTGTATCCGCTCCTGAAGGGCAGTCTCGACTTCTTCCTGGCCTATGCGAAGCCCGGGGCGGATGGCAAGCTCCACCTCGACCCCGCCAATGCCCAGGAGACCTATTGGGCGGTGAGGGATCCGCACTCCGACCTGGCGGCCCTCCGCTGGGCGCTGCCGGTGGCGATGGAGGTAAGCCGGCGCCTCGGCGTTGACGAGGCACTGCGCCCGCGCTGGCAAGACCTCCTCGCCCGACTGGCCCCCTACCCCGCCGATGAGACAAAGAACGTGTTCCTCGCCGCCGACCTCAAGCCCACCGACCAGCGCAACAACAGTGAGAATGTCGAGTGCTACGGCATCTACCCCTTCGGGGTGTTCGGGCTGGGGCTGGCGGACTACGAGCGCGCGAAGAACACCTTCGTGCACCGTCCGGTGTTAGGGATGGGCAATGGCTGGGAGCCGGCGGCCATCGCCGCGGCGCGCCTCGGGCTCGCGGATGAGGCTGCCCGCCTCGAGCTCGCCCACATGTTCGCCAACGTGCGCACGAACGCCGGTGGGTGGTATAGCCCGACCGGCTGCATGTTCGTCGCGAACATCCCCGACTGCCCCTACTACGACGCCCCGGGGGTCAGCGCCCAGGCACTCAACGAGATGGCCCTGCAGAGCCATAGCGGGGTGATCCGGGTTGCGCCGGCATGGCCCGCGCGGTGGGAGGCGCAGTTCCGCCTGCGCGCCCGCGGAGGCTTCCTCGTCACCGCCGAGGTGCACGCCGGCGCCACCCGCTACGCGCTGATCGAGAGCGAGTGGGGCGGGCCCTGCCGGCTGGCCAATCCCTGGTCGGCCACGGCCGTGGTCTCCTGCGGCGCCAGCCAGCTACTCAAGACCGATGCCCCCGTCCTGGACTTCGCAACCCAGCCGGGGAAGGTGTACCGCGTCGAGCGCGACGGTGACCCGGTCGCGGCGATGGAGTTCGCGCCGCTGAAGCCGCCCGCACGCGACCGACCGCGCCAGATCGGGCGACGGACGAACTGGAACAGCCCCGCCTTCCTGGGCATCGACGCCGCGGGACAGACGCCGCAGCGGGTGACGATGCGGCGCAATCGTGAAGCCCTGGCCAAACGCCTGGCACAGGCCAGCGCCGGGCTGACCGACCTCTCGACCCGGCAGGCGCAGGCCCGGGTGCTCCTCCCGGCGGACAAGACGCGAGATGCCGCCGCGGCCGTGGATGGCCTTACCGGCGGGACCTCGCTCGTCGAGGTCCCCAGCGGGGAGCGGCTGCTGCTAGACCTGGGGGCCGTGCGTGAGGTCGCAGCGGTCGGGTTCTCCCGTGACCGCACCGGTCTGCATATCGACGACAGCGCGAGTGGCTACACCTGGGAGGCTTCCGTGGATGGGGAGAAGTGGCAGCCGCTCGTGGACGGGAGCAAGGTCCGCCCGGCCGCCATCGGCCAGATCGACACGGTGGCCGCGACGCCGGCGCGCTACCTCCGGCTGCGGGTAACCGGCCAGTACGGACGCGCTGTGCTCATCGACGAAGTGACGGTATGGGGGAAGTAGGGAGTACGCGCCGTCCCGCGCGACGTCATCCTGAGGAGCGCATGCGGCTTCGCAGAAGTCGCAGCGACGAAGGATCACATTCCGCATACAAGCGCCTCCGGCTGACGCTGATCCTTCGCCCGAAGACCGCTGCGCGGTCTGGGCTCAGGATGACAGGCGCCCGGAACGACGCGAAAAACAGCGGCGTCGTCTCGCTCGGCAACAACCCGCCGACCGCGTAGGTCGAGCGTCTCGCTCGACAACAACCCGCCGACCGGGACGGTCGGCCTACTGCGGTGGGGCCGCCTGCGAGATGAAGTCGAGCGTCGCCGTCCAGTCCAACTGCGTGACCGGGGAGTCGTGGTCGCCCTCGGGAAGCTCCACGTACTCCACCCGCCGCCCCAGCGCGCGTAGCTTCTCCACGAGCGCACGCGTCGCCCCGACCGGGATCAGGGCGTCCCTGGCGCCGTGCACGATGTGCAGCGGCATCCGCAGCTTCTCGGCGTTGAGCAGCGCCGAGCGGCTGCGCAGCTCGTCGGCCAGGACGTGGCCGTCGGTCGTGTAGTGGATGCGGATCGCGGCGGCGATGTTGCGCAGGACATCGCTCTTGCCGCTCGCGGCGAAGGCGTAGTAGCTCTCGATGTCCGCGGCCGGGCAGCGCACCATCGCCCCGTCGATCAGGTCGGGGCGGCGGACGCAGAACACGAGGGTGGAAGAGCCACCCATCGATCCGCCGCCGAGGTAGACCGGCCGGCCCGGCCACGTGCGCCGCAGCAGTGTGATCAGATCGACCATCCCCTGCTCGCCCAGTGGGCCCATCCAGCTATTGCCCCCGTACCAGGCGCACACGTACACCCATCCCCGCTGCAGGCACTCCCGCCGGAGCTTCCCGAGGGCGTCGTTGTAGATCCCCTCGGTCATCCCCTGGTACTCGTCGCTGTAGTGACCGTGGAGGTTGATCAGCACGGCCTTCGGCTCGCCGGATGGCCGCTGCACGAGATACGGCCAGCGCGAGCCGTCGGCGGAGCAGTTGAAGGTCAGGCGCTCCGGCGGCGGCAGTGTGGAGCCAGGTGCGGCCTCGGCGTTGGCGGAGCAAGCAGCCATCAGCATCACCCATAGGAGATTCATGCTGGGGCATGTTCACCGCGAGAGCCGGTCGACCTCCCCCCGCAGTTCACCGGCGACGATCGCGTCGATGACGCTACCGTCGCCTCGTCCGAAGGACGATCGGCCCCACGAAGCAGGGGCCCTCAGCCACGGGCTTCAGAGCGCGTCACGAAAGTCGTGTTGGCGCGGCTTCCAGCCGCGCCGGTACCACGCACCCGGTGGGCCCTTGTAGGAGCGGCTTCCAGCCGCGATGGGTGTGGCGACGCACGCGCGGTCACTCGCGGCGCACGGGGAGCGGAATGCCACGCTGGGACGGCGTTGTCTCTTCCCATGGGAGGTCGCGGCTGGAAGCCGCTCCTACAAGACGCCGCTCCGCGCGAACACCGGCGCGGCTGGAAGCCGCGCCAACACCCATAGGGGCGACGAGTGGCGCGTAGTGGACTTCCGCAGCAGACTCTTCCTCTTCCGCCCGTGGAGTCGAGCGCCAGAGACGAATGCGCCCGCGAGGGCGCACACGAAGGCCTGCCTGGCTCGCGCAGCGAATACTCTCCCCACGCCTGGAAGAGCGGCCGAAGAGCCGTTCTGAGGCCGCGAAGCTACGCCAGAATGGCTTGGGAGGGCACTCAGCCGGCCGCCACGCCTCGGGGTCCGGCCGGATGTGGCCTTTTCGGGCCGGACCCCTGGATGCCATCACGAAAGGAAGTCTATCATGTTCGAGCCACTGCACGGCCTCAACACCGCGATCTTCACCCCGTTTGACGCCGAGGGCAAGATCGACCCCGCACGCTTCGAGAAGCTACTCGAGTGGCAGCTCCAGGTCGGCGTGACCGGCTTCTTCGTGTGCGGGAGCAGCGGTGAGGGCCTCTACCAGAGCCCCGCGGAGCGCCGGATCATGGCCGAGACCGCGGTGAAGACCGTCGCCGGGCGCGCCGCGGTCATGGTCCACGTCGGCGCCCTGACGACGCAGGAGGCCGTCGAGCTGGCCCGCCACGCTGCCTCCATCGGCGCCGATGCCGTCAGCAGCATCGCCCCGGTCTACTATCAGGTCGGGTTTGAGGGGATGCTGAACCACTACAAGGCTATCGGTGGCGCCACCGAGCTGCCGTTCTTCATCTACCATGTCCCCCACCTCACCGGCCAGGCGTTGACCGCGGATAGCGCCTCGCGCCTGCTCGAGATCCCGCACCTCACGGGCCTCAAGTTCACCGACTATGCCATGCACCAGATGCGCTGGATCTTCGAGATGACCGGCAAGCAGCTCACGATGCTGTCCGGTCCGGATGAGATGCACCTCCCGGCGATGGTCATGGGCGCCCACGGGGCGATCGGGACGACGTACAACGTCCTCCCCGGTGCCTTCCTGCGCCTGCGCGAGGCCTTCTTCGCCGGCGACATCGCGAAGGCGATGGACCTCCAGGCCCGCTGCAACCAGGTGATCTACGCCATCCTGCAGGCCGGCGGCCTCGGTGCCTTCAAGGCCGCGATGAGGCTGATCGGGCAGGACTGCGGTCGCCCGCGCCTGCCGTTGCCCACGCCCGACGCCGAGCAGGAGCGCGCGTTCGCATCCAAGCTCGAGGCCATCGGGTTCTCCGAGCTCGCGGCGATGTAGCGTCGCGCGCGAGGGGGGCGGAGTTGTCATCCTGAGTTCAGGCCGCTGCGCGGTCTTCTGGCGAAGGATCTGTCTGTGGTCAAGACGAGATCCTTCGTCGCTGCGGCTTCTGCGAAGCCGCATGCGCTCCTCAGGATGACACTGCCCGGAAGCCCATTGCGCGAACTGAGACGGCAAGCTCTGCCGCTTCTGTCGCACGTCACTCGCGAGGTGCGCACGATGTCTGCTCGGCAGCCTGTGTTGCTGACAACTCCCCGCGTCGAGCGCCTGACCGCGGCCGCCCATGCTGCGATGACTGCGCCTGACGGGCGCCGGATCACCCGCTTCGTGGTCTCGCCCGAGGAGTACCTGGCCAAGGAAGAGCTGCGCATTGCTGCCTACCGCGACACCGTGGGGCAGCCGATGATCCTGCGCCGGGCCCGGGCGCTCGCGCGCATCTGCCGCGAGTGGGACACCCCAATTGCGGATGGCGAGTGGATCGTCGGGAGCCAGAAGGGGAACCTGTGGCGGGGCGGCGACGAGCAGACCGACCCCACGCTGGCCGCGCGCTACCGGCGGGTCCACGCGGCCTACGGTGAGCTGGGCATCATGTTCGGCGAAGGGCACATGGTCTGCGACTACCCCCGCGTGCTCGCCACCGGCCTGCGGGGGCAGGTGGAGCGCATCGACACCCTCGTCCGCTCCGCCGCGCCCGATGACGAGCGCACCGTCGTCTGGCAGGCAATGAAGATCACGTGCGAGGCCGTGCGCGACTTTGCCGGGCGCTATGCACAGGCGGCCCGCCGGGCGGCAGACACCGCCGACCCGGCGCGCCGCACGGAACTCAGCGAGATTGCTGCAATCTGTGAGCGCGTCCCCTGGGAGCCGGCACAGTCCTTGCGCGAAGCTCTCCAGTCACTGTGGTTCGTCCATCTCGCCCTGCATCTCGAGTCGCCCGCCGTCGCCGTGTCGCCCGGTCGCCTCGACCAGACCCTGTGGCCCTACTACGAGGCGGACCTCGCCTCCGGCCGTCTCACTCGCGAGGAGGCCATCGAGGCGTTGGCCTGCCTGTGGCTCAAGTTCTGGGAGGGCGACGAGTCCCAGAATGCGGTCGTCGGTGGCGTCGGTGTCGACGGGCACGACGCCACCAATGAGCTCACGCTCCTGCTGCTCGAGCTCACGCGCGAGCTGCGGGCGTTCCAGCCGTCGCTGTCGGTGCGTATCCACGCGGACAGCCCCCCGGAGGTCCTGGACGCGGCGGCAGCCCTCGCGGCGGCCGGCACCGGCCAGCCGTCCCTGTTCAGCGATGAAGCGGTGATCCCCGCCCTGCAGAGCATTGGGGTGCCGATCGCGCAAGCCCGCGACTGGGCGGTCGTGGGGTGCTACGAGGCGGTGGTCGCCGGGGCCGAATGGGGCCGCACCGTCGCCGGAGGGGTGCAGTTGCCGCCGTGTGTGCTGCGCGCCCTGCAGCGCCGGCCGGGGAGCTTCCGCGAGCTGTGGGAAGGCACCTGCGCGGAGATCGTCACCGACATCGAGCGCGCGGTCGCGGCAGCCAACGAGCATGAGCGCGCAGAGGCCACCGGGGCCCCCTCCCCCTTCCAGTCGGTGCTCATGCGCGACTGCATCGAGCAGGGGCAGGACATCTACTCCGGCGGAGCCCGGCACAACTACACTGCCTGCTGGATGGCGGGGCTGGCCACCGCGGTGGACTCACTGGTGGCGGCCAAGCGCCTCGTCTATGAGGAGGCCTGCTTCAGCCTGGACGAGCTGCAAGAGCTGCTCCGGAGCGACTTCGCCGGGCGTGAGGAGGCGCGGCGCTGCCTGATCCAGCGCGCCCCCAAGTTCGGCAACGATCTCGCCGAGGTCGATCGACTCGCGCGCGAGCTGTGTGAGTTCTTCTGCGCCGAGGTCGTCACCCACACCAACCCGCGTGGCGGCCGCTTCCAGCCGGGTCTGGCGATGTACCAGCAGCACTATGCAGGGCTCAGCACGGACGCGACGCCCGATGGGCGCCACCGCGGGGCACCCTTCTCCGCCGGCATCGCCCCCACTCAGGGCTGCAATACGCGGGGGGTGACGGCGACGCTGGCCTCGTGCGCGAAGCTGCCGCACACCCTCGGCCCCAACGGCAACTTCCTGATCATCTCCCTGTCACCGGCCACCGTGTGCCCACCCCCGGGCGGGCCTGACGCTGCACGCACACTCCCGTATCTGTCCGAGCTGGTGCGTACGTATTTCGCGCAGGGCGGGTCCCACGTGATGTTCAACGTCATGGATGCCGCCACGCTGCGCGAGGCCCGGGTTCACCCCGAGCGCCATCGCGACGTGATGGTCCGCATCTCCGGCCTGAGCGCCTACTTCGTGACTCTCCCCCCGCACATCCAGGACGACATCATCGCCCGCACGGCCCGGGGCCTCTGACGGCGACGGCGGACGGCGGCACGTGGCATTGGGCACGTGGCACTTGGCGCACGACACACGCCATCAAGCGCAAACGGCGGGGCCACAGGCCCCGCCGTTTGCGTTCATCCTATCCATCCTGTCCATCCTGTTGAGTCGCCGTTCGTGCCGTCGTTGCTGCTGTTGCCCAATGCCGCATGCCACATGCCACATCCCGCCGTTGCCCTACAGCGGCAGCGTCACCTTCTGCCCGCTCTGCTGTGACTGGTAGACGGCCAGGTTGAGCTCGACGGCGCGGCGTGCCTCCGGTCCGTCCACGAGTGGGAGTCCGGTGCCCCCACCGCGTCGCCGAGACCGGCACGCGGGTCGGCGGCGGAAGTCTCCTCGGTGGCTGCGCCCTCGGCCAGACTCGGCTCGCCCGCGACGTCCCAGTGGACGATCCGGTCGCCCTCAATCACGACATTGCCCTGCGAGCCGTGGACCTCCAGCCGCGTCGCCATGCCCTTGTACGTCAGCGTGGTGCCCTGGAGCACCCCATGGGCACCGCTCTCGAACACGATTGCGGCGGTGCCGATATCCTCAGTCTCCATGTCGTGGGCCATCGTCGCCGCATAGCCGGCGACGCTGTGCGCCTTCCCCATCATCCACAGGAGCAGGTCGACCCAGTGCACCGACTGGTTCATGAGGGCCCCGCCCCCATCCCACTCCCAGGTGCCCTGCCAGCGATCGGTGTAGTAGCTCTGCTCGCGCCACCACGGCACGAAGGCATTCCCATAGTAGAGCGTGCCGAGGCGGCCCTGCTCGATGGCGGTGCGCAGCGCGCCGTAGCTGGTGTAGGCGCGGAACTGGTGCACGGCGGCGAGCTTCACACCGTTGGCCCGGGCCGACTCGATCATCCGGTCGATGCTCTCCAACGTCACATCGATCGGTTTGGTCACGAAGCTGTGCTTGCCGGCCTCGGAGGCGGCAATGCTCACGACATGGTGGTGGCTGCTGGGAGTGGTGACATGGACGATGTCGATGTCGTCACGGGCCAGTATCTCATGGAAGTCGGTATAGTGGGCCGCGGCGCCCCACTTATCGGCGGCGGCCGCGGCCCGCTGTTCGATGGTGTCACAGGTTGCCACGAGGCGCGCGCGCGACACGCGCGCAATTGCCCCAAAATGCACGGGGCTGATGACCCCGCAGCCGACGACGGCGACGCCATAGGTCTTGCTCATGGCACAACCCCCGGTGTTGGTCAGCGCTACTTGATCTCCTTGCCGGCAAGGCCGACCGTGCGGATCGCCTCGGTGCCGGTGAGGCCGCCGCCGTAGGGATAGCTGGCGTCGAGAGCCGCCATCAGCCGGTAGAGGGCTTGCCTGGCATCCGCCGCTGTCCGGCCGACGACGTTGAGCGTCGTCCCCCCGCCGGCCGTTCCCACACTCATCGGCCGGTCGGCAGTGGGGACCACCCGGATGATGACCTTCCCGAGCCCCTCCGCGCCGGGACCGTTCACCGCGGCCGGCGCTACCGTCGCCGCCGGCTCGACGGCGTGCGCATGGTAGTACGTGAAGTACTGCGCGAGCTGCCGGGCGGCCGCGGTCAGCTCCGGGCCGGCATTCGGGTCGACCTGGATGCCGAACCCCGCCGCGGCGCCCCGGACCCAGGGGAAGCTGGCCAACTGGCGCCGCGAGGCCTTGAACACACTCGAGCGCAGCGTGACCTTGAGCTCCTGCTTCCCGGTGAGCCGCAGAGGGGTCGTCGAGCGCCAGCCATTCTCGACCGGCTGGAATTGCACGTCGGCCTGATCGAGAGTGATGCGCTCCGGGACCAGGGTACCCCAGTCGGGGAGGGTCAGGGTGGAGGCCTGCTCGCCGGTGGTCTCCAGCCGCAGTGTGAGCGTGGCAAGATGCAGGTCCGCCGGCCGCGCCAGGTTCACACGCAGGGCGGTAGGAGCCGGGGTGAGGTTGGCCACCGACCGCAGGACCTGGGCCCCCCGCGCAGCGAGGGACATGTTCGCCTTCGTGAGGCCGCCTGCCACCTCGTTGAGCGCCAGCTCCGCGTTCTCCGGCATGAACAGGGTGGCCCCCGGCCCCAGCCAGCCGTTCTCGATCACCACCGTGGTATCGATGGCTTTGTCCGTTTCGTTCCCGCCCGCGATGAACTGCTTGAGGCCGGAGCCGGTGCGAGTGAGGGGCAGACCGGCGCTACACGTGGCAGCCGCCACCGGCTGCCAGCCCGCAGCAGCGACCTCCGTCAAGAGCGGCAGCCACTGCACCAGCTTGCGGTTCCCCAGACACACGCGCGGCGTGGGGATCGCGGCAACCCGCAACGAGGCGATGATCGTGTAGTCGGCAAGTCCGCGCAGGGCCTCCGCCATCTGCTCGGGCTTCATGGTCTTGTAGCTGAGTAGCTCTTCGAGGTCGTAGTTCTCCCACATCACCATCGTCTTGTGGCCGAGGAAGTTGCGCAGTGTGAGCGCCGAGCCGTTGCGCACCGCCGTCGGGTCGGCCTCGATCATCGCCGAGTCCGACCGCAGAGGGGTCAGATAACACGGGGCGGCGCCCGGGTTGCTCACGACCGCCAGCGTCTGGCCGGAGCTGTCCTTGGCCTGGTGGCACCAGTCCATGAGTTTGGCGATGGCCACGCCCTCATCGACATACACGCCGCGCTGGTCCCACGCCCGCCCCGGACACTCGTTGACATGCGGGCCCGTGTACTTGGCGCCGCCGTTGGCCGTATCGAAGGCAAAGCCCTGGATGTTGTTCTCCTTGACCAGATCGGCCATGTCCACCAGCGACTGCTGCCCGAAGCTGGTCATGAACGGGAACACCCTGAGCTCGTTGTCGGGGCCGGTCACCCAGGGGGTATCGAAGTAGGTCTTGGCACCCGGGTCGGTGGTCAGCGCGTCGGCATACTTCGCGCGCGCGAGCTGCTCCTCACACCAGACCTGGGAGGGGAGGTAGCACATCATCGCCACATCGCACAGCTTGCCGTTCTCGAACTGGTTATGACGGGCGGCATGGTACTCCTCGAGCGTGACCAGCCGGCTCTTGTCATGGGCCCGCGCCGGCTTGTAGTCCCACAGCTCCGCGCGGCCGAAGATATCGCCCGTTCGCTTGAACGGGGCGTAGCACCACTCCCAGCCGACGCGCATGCGGCGACACATCTCGGCGTCGGGCGACGCGGTCCAGACGAGATAGCTGCCGCCGTTCAGACTGGCCCGGCCGTCCACGTCGGCCCGTGGCCCAAAGAACGCCGGGTAGGCCTCGTAATACCAGTGCAGCGCCTCGAGGTGCCCCCAGCCGCCCGCAAACGCCCCGACCAGGAAGTCGACCTTCTCGGCCTTCCCCGGGTCCACGACAATGCGCGTGGCCGTCTCCAGCGTGACGAGCCTGGCGGCCGGCAGGCAGGAATGCCGCAGGTAGGACAGCCACTGGTCCGGCGCATAGCCCAGCGCCAGGCAGGTTGTCTCATCTGCGATAGTGGTTAGCGGGAAGCGGCCCGTGAACCGGTCGCTCTTCTGCTCCGTCTTGATCTCGACGGGCCGCTCGCCGTCGAAGAACGTCTTCATCACAGCGCCGGTGCGCAGGCGCAGCCCCAGCTCGAGCTTCGCCTGCTGGCTGCGGCGGCTGGTGATGGTGACCGAGACAACGGCCCACTTGCCGTTGTCGGTCCGGTTCACCGCGAGCGCGAGGTCAGCGGCCGCCGCGGTGGGAAGAGCCAACTCCCTCCCCGTGTCGCCATCCAGCACGTACAGCTCCACGCCCGAGGCCGCCGCGGGCAGCTTCAGGTCGAGGCGGAATGGCTGGGCGGCCACGGCCGCGGGAGTCGCGGCCGGCGCGGCAACGGTCGCCGGGGCCGTCGTCGGAGTCGGCGTTGTCGGTGTCGGCTTGATCTGAGCACTGGCCACCGTGGCCAGCAGGATCACGACAATGGTCAAGTACCTGGTCATCTCGCCACCTCGTCCGGGCATAGTTTGCGCACAACGGTCTTGTCTCGCGTCGTCGCCTCGACGGTATACTGGCGGTCCGTGGGCACCGCGGGGAGGGTCTTCTCGTAGGTGCTTGCCGTCGCGGGAATGGCGGCGTCCAGGAGCGGCTGCTCCTCGCCGCTCGCCAGGACCCGGACGCGCACCAGCTCGCCCACCTGGCCCCGCGCACTCACTCGCAGGTCGGTCTTCGCGCGACACACGCGCAGGTCGTCGAACCATGCTTCACCCGCAGTGAAGTAGAGCCCCAGGCTCACCGCGACGGCCTCCATCCCCTCCCCTGTCCGGAAGGGGATCCGCACGGGCTGCCAGGCATCGGAGGGGATTCCCGCCATGTACTCGGGCTTGAGGAAGATGGGCACCAGAAAGTGGTTGCGCATCGAGGCCACATAGAAGCGCTCGTCGAGGCTCCGTCCGTCGGGGGCCCCGCCGTGCACATAGCACAGGAGCTTGCCCCCGTTGAGGCGGAACCAACCCGTAAGCAGATAGTCAGTCGCGGGCTGTACTTTCACCGTCTGGTTCCAGTAGCCCGACATGATGCCTGACGCGGCGCGCAGGTGCAGGCACTTCCCGCTGCGGCCCGGGGTCACCCAGTCCACCGTGAAGTTCTCCGGCACCGCGGTCCCGAAGCGCCAGCCGGTCGGCTGGTCGCCCTCTCCCGCCTCCAGGTTGCCGTTGAGCAAGAGGTCCGGCGCGGGGAGTGGCGGGTCCGCGGTCACCTGCAGGTCCGCACCACACACGCACGCCGTCAGCCCCAGCAAGAGGGGCACAATGAGCTTCATGACCATCATTACTAGCTGCCGTCCTCTCCCGCCAACTCCATGTAGTAGCTGATATGTGGAATGGAGCGATCGAAGCCAACCTTCTCGTACATGGCCCGGGCCGGGGCGTGCCCCTCGTCCAGGCCGGTGACGACCCGTGCCGACCTCATGCCGGCCTCGCGGAAGATCTCCAGTACATGCCGGCACTGGGCGGCCCCGATGCCGGCGCCCTGGTAGGCGGGGTCCACCGCGTTGTTGCTGATCTCCCCGAACCCCACGTCCTCGTGCAGGCGGTAGGTCATGAACCCGGCGATCACGCCCTCGACTTCGGTGACGAACGCCAGTGTCGTGTACTCGGTGAAGTGTGAAACGATCTGCTGGCGCTTGTTCGCCTCCCAGGTGGCGAAGTGCTGCGTCCACAGGCGCTCCCCCAGCAGCTCACGCCAGTTGGCGAACACCCGTTGCCAGGCGGCGACGGCGATATCGGCGCACCGCGGCGCGTCCGCGGGGCGTGCCGGCCGCATCGTCAGGGCGGGTCTGTCATTGGGCATCCCGAACAACTCCCGGCACGAGATCGCAGCATGCGTGTCTTCCGGCCCTCGCCAGCCGAGCTCCGGTGGCCCCTACCAGGGCTTCGGGAACCCGGGCGGGACACCCATCTGGTCAAACAGTTGCTTGAGCATCTCTTGCTGCATCTCCGGGTGCAGCGCCCAGTAGATCCCCCATATTAGCGTAGCGATGAACACCAGTGTTCCCAGAGCCCCGACGATGATCCCCGCCAGACTTACGCCCGTCTGCCGCCGGTTGTGGGCGATGATCGAGAGGATCAGGCCGATCGGGCCCAGGATCGACAGGCACGTGCAGCACACGATCCCGAGGATGCCCATGATCAGCCCGACGATCGCGAGGCTGTCATCCGGGTGCGGGGTCGGCGGCGTGATGCGCGGTGGCTCCCCTGGCGGATAACCAGGGGGAGGCTGGTAGTAGGGCGGCGGCACTGCCCCCGGAGCGGTGGCGTAGGGCCCGGGCGCAGGCCCATAGGGGGGCGGTACGCCCGGGGGCGGCTGTCCCGCCACCGGTGGCGGTGGCACCGCCGGCGGCACCCCCGGCGCCGGTGTCTCCGCCGGAGCGGGCCAGGCGGACTGGGGCGGCGGCGTCGCTCGCTCAGGCGCCGGCAGCGCCCGACTGCAGTGCGGGCAGATGATGCGATCCGGCGGGACAGCCCCTCCACAATGGGGACAGGTGCGCTCGGTGGTCACGGGTGATCCTCCGGGATTGGGCCAGGCCTGGCACGCTACATCTACGGCTTCGCCGTCCGAGGCACGACTCCTCCCTGTCCGCTCGATGGTAGCCGCCGCGCAGCCAACGTGGTAGACTACTCGTGGTCGCCGGGCAACCCGGCCTGCCACCTGACCCGCGTCCGAATCCCTGAACACCAGGCCCCCGCGGCCACCTCCGGGACGGTCGCTGTGCCAGGCCCGTCACGCATCCGTCTCGAGGTGACAGCCGTGCGTGGTTCCCCTGTCGCTGGTCTGCTGTGTGTCCTCTCTGCTTCAGCCTGGTGCGCCCCCTGGCTCACCACTCCGGCCGGTGTCCCCTGGCCGCACCGCGTCATCCTGACGACGACGGGAGTGGGCCCGGCGACGGAAGACATCTCGCCCCTCGGGGCCCGCTCGCTGTGCCTGCTGGCTGACCGTCCGGCTCTCATTGGCGGCGAGCGGATGCTCAGCGGGTCACCGGGCGCCCCGTTGCCCTTCAGCACCCGCGATCTGAACCAGGATGGGAAGGCCGACGAGCTTCTGTTCGTCTCGGAGTATGCGGGCATGTATGCCCTGTACTACTCCGAGGCGGAGGGGCCGACGGCCCAGGGAACCTCGGGGATCGTGGTGGGCGAGACGACCGCGGGTTCGTGGGAACCGGTTCACATGCCGCCGGTTCACCTCTCCGCCGGGGACGCCGCCGCGCCCGCGACCAGTGGCGCCAACCGCGACAGGGCGCGCCGCCTGCTGGAGGCGCTGCGCACGCCCGGCCCGATGGTCGTGCTCAGCAGCCCGCAGGTGGAGCTGTGGGTCGGCAAGCACAGCGGCCTCATCGAGCGGATGCGGCCGGGCTCCTATCCGTGGGCCGGTAGTTGCCTGCGCGAGTGGGCCGCCAACCTCCCCAACCAGCCCGCGAGCGGCTCACTCGAAGTCGTCGAGCAAAGCCCGGTCCGGGTTCATCTCCGCCATCGGGGTGAGGCCACCCGCGACATTGAGCTGTGGGCGGATGGCACGATCTTCACCTCCGGGGGCGCCAACTGGCAGCAGGCGGCACTGGTGGTATCGGCCACCCCCTACGCCTCAGCCCGCTGTGAGGGCGACGATCGCTTCTCGCGCTTCAGCGAGGTGCTGGCGACGGGACGGACCCTCCGCGACACCCGCGCCGTCGCGCTGCAAGGCCAGGCCGGGGAAGCCCTCACCATGTCCCTCACTCGCGCTCACTTCACCAGTCAGGGTCTGTGGCTCGACGGCGGCGAGATCGGCTGGGAGCTCGCCAGCGATGTGCTGCTGCGCCAGGGCGGCGACCGCGCCCGGTTCCTCAGCGAGGCCTCCGACCTGCTGCGCACCGCGATGTCCGGCGCGCTGTGGGTGTTTCGCGTCGAGCCCGACGCCGGCCAGGAGCGCTGCCGGGTGGACTACCGCGTGGCACCGGGGGCCGCGGCGGCCGGCGATCATCTCGGGATGCAGCGCGCCGCCCTCGGGACGCCCGAGGGGCCACCGGAGGGGGCGGCCGACGAGGCGGCAGCTCCCGCGGCGCAGGGACCCGACATCCAGGTGCGCCCGCTCACCCGCCAGGTGCCGTGCCTGTTCCCCAACCAGGGCTATGGCTGGCGGCTGAAGCCGTTCACGCGCGCGATCGACAACCCGCTCCCCGCCTACTTCGAGGTCACCCTCCGGAACCCGTCCGATCGCGAGAGCGAGATCCTCGGCGCCGTGGAGGCGGCCCCCTGGCTGGAACGAGTCGAGTTGCTCACCAACCTCGAGACCTGGCAGGCTCCGGACGGCACAACCCACCGGGGGCATGCCATGCGCGGCGAGGTGAAGCCGGAGAAGGGGCGCCATCCCTTCCGGCTCCAGCTCCCTGCGGGCGCCACCGGGCAGTTCCGGCTGGCGCTGAAGGCCGCCCCCACCACGGATGGGCGCTGCACCACGGCACTGCGGATCATCACCCTCGGCGCCGCGGTCCGCAAGCCGCTGGAGTTCGAGGTGCTCCCCAACATTCCGCTCATCGACCCGGAGGGGCTGACCCACACCGATCCGGCGGCCCTGCGGGCCCTCGGCTTCAACACCGTGCAGGCCACCAGCGTCGCGGCACACGGCGATCTCTCCCGCTGGCTGACCGAGGACGGCAAGCTCACTGCGGCAGCCCTCGAGACGATGCGGCATGACGAGATGGAGCGCCTCGCCGAGACCCATGGGCTGTTCGTGACCCAACGCCTCGGGATTGAGGCCCTGTACCGCCCGGATGCTCCGGAGCCGACGGATCCCGTCGCCGCCCGGGTCCGCGCAATGACAGCCCCCGCCCGCGCCGCCTTCATCGCCAGTATCATCGGGCACTACCGGCCCTGGGAGCGCTGGATCACCGGCTACTTCGGTTACGATGGGAGCGCGGCCGGGGCGTCACCACCAACGGACCCGACCGCCCTCGCGCCCCTGTATGATGGCTTCCGTGCCGCCGCCAACAAGCCCCTGCTGCACAGCTTCTCGCCCCGCGAGCTGGCGGCCGACTTCCCGGCCCGCGTGCCCTGCGATGTGCCCGGCGCCAGCCTCGCCGGCGGGGACGCGGTCGTCCACCAGGCGGTTGCATCCCTGACCACCCGGCATGGATCGCTGTTCAGCGGCTGGCTGGCGAACCCCGAGCTCAGCCGCGTCGTACCGGTTGGCGAGCAGGCCCGGCCCCAGTACTGGCTGCTGCTCTCCTCCCAGATCCACCACGTCGATTACCCCATGATGCGCCGCCAGGCGTGGTGGTGTCGCTACCATCAGGTTCTCGAGGGGGGGCTGGGCTGGACGGCGCCCACGGGCGCGGAGCTCCCCGGGACCACCGATGTTGCCCCCTTTGCCGCGATCCCCACCGGCGAGGGTGGCGGCCTGCTCCTCACCGACCGCGCGCTGGCGATCATGGACGCGGGCGAGGACATGGCCTGGATCACCCGCCTGAAGGCCACCAGCGCGGCCCTCGCCCGGCGCGGCGGCGCGGAGGCGCGCGAGCGGATCCGCCGCGCGCAGGCGCTGGAGGCGGAAGCACTCCGGCTCTCGCAGGATAACCGCTTCGACGCCGCCCGCGAGTTGATCCGCTCCGCACTCGGCATCGTCTCCGGCTGACGCGGCCCCGGATCCCCGGGGGCAAGCCCCCGCCCAAGCCCCAGCGCGCCCCGCATGGTTGCGGGGCGCGCTGGATTGTGTTGGGTACGCGCGTAGGTCGACCGTCCCGACGCCGCTGTTTTTCGCGTCGTCCGGCGGTCCTGTCATCCTGAG